>NZ_MDAW01000136.1:0-60510 GCF_002875385.1 Vibrio sp. 10N.222.52.B12
AACTTTACGGGGTCACTTCATCACGTCCGGCTTTTCTGTATCTAATCCAGTATCTCGTATCTTCATCCTCAAGAGCGAGGCTCGTGCGAGTTGGGGATCTCATACACGCAAACTAAGAACGCGCACTCAACTCAATACGTTGTAAATTTGCATCAATACTCTGGTCACCTTTCAGCCTTTCCCAAAGCTGGCCAAGTAAATCCAAACTACGTTCACTTGGGTAACGCTCCGTCGATTCCAACAACTGCCATTGTCCATCTTTCCCCTTCTCAGCAAAGATAAACTCGAACGATAAGTTGTTGGACATGCCCAAACGTAAGTCAGTCACAATCAACGCATCGTCTTCAATACGGTAGTTTAGGTAGTCGTGAGAGAAAGCCTTAAGCCCTTTCAATGTGTCTGGCTTGTCTTCCAATGGCCAACTCCCAAGCGGGTGCGAGACAAAATCAATGTGATCACTACCATCGAGGACTGACGCCAAACCTTCATAGTATTGGCCGTCATCCATTACGACGACGCGCCACAAAACAGTATTGAACGGTGTTGGGGTGATCAGTACTTGTTGATTAGGTAAGTTCTGCGCACTCAAGTTTTGTTCCACGCGAGACGCGATCATTTGCTGCGATGCGTAACCCCAACCAAGATAAAGCGTCGAAATCAACACCACGCTCTGACACCAGCGTCCGCCGCGAGTTTTGGAAAACATAGCCACACCAATCGCAAGCAATAAAGGCAGCGTGTAAAGCGGATCGATAATGAACACGTTCCGCAGCTCAAAATAGCCCTCAAATGGCCAAATCAACTGCGTGCCATACGTTGTCATTGCATCCAGCAAAGTGTGGGTAACGAACACGCTCACGGTTAAAAAGAACACACGAGAAAGTGTCCAAAACGTATCTGGTCGCCAGCGGCAATAGAGCCAAGAAATCAGCAAAGCGAAAGGAGGCAAAACAAGTAAAGAGTGACTAAAACCTCGATGCTTAATTGTGTTTTGCACGGCATCACCATAGTCCAGAATCACATCCAGATCTGGCAAGGTTCCGAGGGCAGCCCCCATTAATAGCACCTTCGCGTTGCAGCGTTTACCTGCAATCGCACCAGCGACGGTCGCTCCTAGTGCAGCTTGTGTGATTGAATCCATATCCCGCTATCTATACTCATTCATGACAAAGATTGATTGGTTCGAAAACTAAAACGCATTTCCATATGTGTCAAACCAGTCACCCACTTTATGTCTCTTATTTACTTACTTTTACACACTAAGGGGCGATCAAATGCCTTTGATAGTTTGAAGGTGACTTACTTAAAAAAAGCAGTCTCTTGGCGGGAGATTTTCTTGATTAACGCTTCACGTCGAAGATCTAAAATCTCATCAATCAATTTCTCTTTCGCACTAATGCCAAAGTGTTGAGCGTAATTTTTCACTTTTTCGATTTCACTCGGGTGTAAACGGTACACGTCTTTCTTTAATCGCGCTTCAGCTTCGCTTTTAATAAGGCCTTGGCTCTGCAACAATTTGATGATGGCTTCATCGGTTTGATTTACTGCTCGTGTCATGGGGTTCCAATCTAAAAGTTTGCGTTGCCCGCCATGCAGTTGGGCTTTCAAGTCGCACAACTTATAGACCAAACATGACAACGTTATTGCAGCCTAAAGTCATTTATTAGCAAAGATGCATATCTAAGGCACAAATCAACCAAGCCGAACGCAGAGGTTCGGCTTGGTTGATTTGTTTACACAGCATTAGTTAGTGAAAATACACCAACATCTCGACGTCATCCCCTTGCTGCTCAGCATTTAAAGAGAAGTGGACATAGCCTTCTTCTGTTACTGGAATTTGCAGGTATTCATTGCTGCCCCAGTAGTTTGATGCGTATTCGTGTTGCCCTGCTGTTGGCCAATAAGCTTTGCTCGCATACAGGTCAACATTGCCATTGTCTGCATTCCCGTTTTTGTCGGTTAGCCACACTCGCACCTCTTGCACGCCTTGCGGAACATAAACCGCTGCGTAACGTTGTTGGTGCACCGTTAAGGTTTTCGCTTGGCCAGATTCCAATACCACTGGAGTTAAGTCATCTTGCTCTTGTGCTGGCGGCGTTGGGGTTTCTGTCACTAATGACGCCTGTAACGTCACGTCATTAAAATCAGAACGGCCCGCGATGCTGATGTAGTAACGACCCGGCTTAATGTAACCCGATTGCTCCGGCTCAAACGTCACTAACTCGTTACTGCCATCGCCATACTGGCTGAACTCAAAGTCATAGTAATGAGCTTCTTTCTCAAAGCTCATGTACAAATCGGCATCACCTTGACTTTTGCCATGAATCGCCACGTCAAAGTGAGTAGTGTTCTCTGGCACATCCACATAGAACAATTGCTCGCTGTATGCTGCGCCACTGAGCACCACACTCTGATTTGCTGCGAGTTGCGTTACTTGATCAGAAGGCTCAGTCGGCTCACCCGGATTTGGGTCTGGGTTCGGATCAGGCTGCTGAGGTTCACTAGAGACTGAATCTAACCAACGGTCAAACTCGCCATTATACTGCTCACCCAATAATTGAACCTGCTTTGCCCATTCAGCAAACTGACCAGAACGGGAAAGCGCCAGTAAGCTATCTACCTCTTGCGGATGCTCTTCCAACATAAAGCGAACCGCCAAGTAGCCCCAACGATAAACGCGGTTGGTATCGTGAGAATAAGTGGTCGCCAACACGTCCGATAGGCTCATCTTGCCGTCAGCAATCAGCCCAATCGCTGCGTCATAACCTTGCTTGTAATGCATGTACTCAGCAAAGCCCTCAAGCCACCAAACAATGTAACCATGTGCCAAGTTATCGCTGAATGAGCCATATTGGTTGAATCGTGCATCTAGGTAATGAGTGTATTCATGCTCTAGGTTGAGAATAGAAAGCGCCTCACCATTGTCATAGCGGTAAGCGACAAAGCGAGCCACGTTGCCAACTTGTGCTGGATTACCCTCAAGGTACTGACCGCCGTTATCCGTTGTATTACCAAACAAGAAAGACGAGTAATCCACGTAGCTGCCGTTGTTCGCAAACACAGCTACTTCCACTCGCTCGTTGTTGTCGTCCGCCACGGGTTGATGCCCTGTGTTTGCCACTTGGTGGAAGTCAGCCTCTTTTGCGGCTAAAACCTCACAAGCTTCAATAGATTGGGCTTGGGTTAAATCTTGAGAACGAATGATGGCCGGACCATCACACTCATGACGATTCGGTAGCACACGAGCCGCCAAATCACGCTTCGCTTGATCTAAATCCAGACCATTTAAACCCTCTGGAGCGAAGTAGCTCATCATCTCGACTGCGGCTAGCCAAAGTTTATCGTGTTCACTACCAAGCGGGTTTTGCTCCATCACTTGTTGCATCACACGCAACGCTTTCTCTTTGGTTGCTTGGTTTGGGCTGGCTAGTAAACGTCCGGTTTCGCGAACGGCGTTGTAAACCAAGAAGCTCGCATCCGTATCCAATGCCCAAGCATTATCACGAGCAAATGCTGCTAACGTATCGATGTGTTGTGTATGGCTTGCCATGTATTGGTAAAAATCATCTCGCGAAGCATGGCCAGCCATTGCACGGAAAAGGTTATTCAACCCATCGACCCACTGTGTGTCTTGCGCCGTTTCACGATTGAAGTGACGCAGTGCCGCAAGTTGTGCTTCCATCGTTAGAGGAAGTTGCTTCACATTGTCGACCATCAACGTCAGGCTTTTCATCGCCCCGACTTGTTCGCGTCCTTGGTCTAGCGCGTGGGGATTCGCTAAGAACGCATTAATCGACTGAGCAAAACGTTGGCCTAATGCCTGAGAAAAGTCTGGCTGTTGCGCGTTGTAACGAACGTAATAAGCCGCACGAACAAACTCACCAAGGTTTTCGAGTTTGCGCGCTTGTTCTGCCTCACCGCGGTAACTTGCAATGGCTTGGTTTAACGCGATTTGAATACGGCTTAAGCTCGCTTCACTGTAGATATCGTTCAGTGAATCAGCAGGTGCAGAGAACCAAGCACCATAGTAATGATGAGTCGCTTCAGAAACGGCTAAAGCAAGATCAGGCGCCTGTTGAAGATCAGGAATATCACACTGATCTTGTGCGAATGAGAAACTGGAAACACTGGCAAGCATGCAAGCTAGCGCCAAGCGATGACGTGGGAATAGACGGGTATGAGACATAACAACACTCATTAATTAGTTATATGTTTGAGGGCGCTGTTATATTCCTTACAACAAACAAGGTGAATTGAGTTGCATAGGATTTATGAAGTTAGTTCAGAAATTAGACATTTAACTCTAATTTATAAACCAATTACCAGATTTGCAGATTATCTCTCGCCGAAAACGTTACACAACTGATTGAAATATCAAAGATAAGGTCTGTTAATTAGAAAGAAAAAAGCCAGACATGTGTCTGGCTTTTAGGTTAGTAGCGCTTACCATCAATGCGTCTCAGCGGGATATCTTTCAAGACTTCCTCTTCTGCCATCCTCATATTGATGGCGACGATATCAGCGTCGCATTTCTCTGTCGTTACGTAGTGTGTCAAACACCCACACAGATTGCAGCGGTGAAACTCGACTTCTTTATCACCCCAAATATAAAAGACAGAAGGCTCTTTTAAATAGCGAACTGATACTTGCTCTGGTGAGTAGTAAGCCCAATAAGCTGCATACCGACGGCAGATAGAGCAATTACATGATGCTATCTCTTTCGGTACATCAGCTTGAACAACGATGTTCGCGCAATGGCATGTGATTTCCATATCTTCCACCTATTAAATAATTTTATTTGCTTATACCTTTATGAGCTAAAGCGGTTGCAATTATCTTATCCACCAATACTGAGCTACGAATATTAGAAACTCTTTCTATTAAGAAGAATGCTACCACTGGTGTTACATTTTTTCTTATTTCTCCCCAATAGAAACCCATTGCCAGATTATCTCTCCAAAAGCATAACACTGCGGATTGAAATACAATTAAAAAAGCCGACAATAAAGTCGGCTTATTCTGTTAACTTAAAAGCTTGGAGATACATAGACCCAGCTTTAGGCCTAGTATTGGAGGTACTGCATTACCAACCTGAGTATACTGTGGCACTTCGAATTTTCTCATCTGTCCCCCAGTTGTAATCTTTGATCTGAAAACAAAGTTATCAGGGAAAGATTGTATACGAGCCATTTCTCTGACAGTCAAAACTCTAAGTTCTTTCTTATCGTAATGGCATGCATCATCAGGTATAGACAATGCCGCTGGGGCTGGACTATCTGACACTAAGGCCTTTTGAGTTTGTTTTTTAGTAGGGTGAGCTTTCAGGTACAGCTCAAACTGCTCTTTGGTATCAAACTGATACAACTCGCCATTTTCATGAAGATATTCAAAAGGCTTTAACGCTTCCCATGAAGTCATAGTCAATGAATCAGTCTCACCTTTTAGAACAGCAAACACACTTTTAGTAACTGAGCGGTCATCAACTTGCTGCAACACTTGATAAAGTCGAAAGCGACGCTGCACCAACGGACTGTTATTTCTTAGCGCATGATTTAGACCTTTAGGGTGCTTCTTAAGAGTCTTAAATGTTGCATTTAGTACATTAACAAATTCAGATGGCTCAGAAGGATCGTTGATTTTTAGATCGTCTAAGGCTTCTTTTACTGATACTTCCTTTTCACAATCAACCAACGATTGTAGGAAACTATTTTTGAAAAAGGTCATTCCGCTAGTTTTTGTAGCATCAACATAATCTAGTCGACCAAACGGCATCTTACTCAGTTCAGCCTCTTCTAGACCTCGAACTTCATTATAAAACGCTAAAGGTTGCTCAAACAAAGATAGAGAAACACTATCAAGAGACGTTTTAATACTCTCAAAGTGCTCTAAATGTACTGCGATAAGAATAAAGCGAGGTCGATTTTGAGCAACTCCAGCCAATCGGGCATTCACGTGCAAACACAGTGGAACATAACCAATTGATGCAAAAACCTTTGCAACCTCATACCAAGCATGAAACTGTTGCCCTTCAGAGTCCTTAAATGGTCGCAATATACCTGTGACGTTTTCAAGCAATGCAATCTTGGGTTTTGTTAATTTTACAAATTTAGCAAACTCCCAAGGAAGCGTATTCTTGTCATTATCCTTTTCTCGCTTACCTGCCATACTAAAGCTTTGGCAAGGGGGACCTCCTGAAACTAAATCTAATCCGCCACTACGACCAAAAGCAGTCTGCAACATTTTAGTGAAGTTATCATTACTCTCTAGTAAGCGGTTTAGCTCGACAATGCTTCCAACAACCAGCTTGCCATCTAGCGGCAAGTTTTTTGCGCCCAAATCTGTAGTTCCCTCTTCACCATAAGGAGGAAACTCAAAAGGGTTTTCACGTAAACGAGGCTTTAATTCGTTGTATTTGCTATTCAACCAAAAGGTGTGAGACGGCATTTTTTCTTGATTTGCTAGCTCGTGCAAATCTTCATTAAAGAAATTATATGCAAATGTTTCTGCCGCCATCGGAGACAACTCATTAGCTAAAACCAATTCAAACCCGGCTTGATCTAGGCCTAGAGACAACCCCCCACACCCAGCAAACAACTCAATATGATTCACGAAAAAACCCATCAATAAAAAACGAATGCTGGGGATTCTAAGCAAAGCTAGACAGAATGTCCAGGCTTAATTTTGCCTAAGCCTTTCGTTGATTCTCACTTTTATTGTAATATGCTGTTATCAAAGGCTTATTAGAGCAGCCTCACCTCACATAAAGACCCCTCTTGGTCAGCTCTGTAAATCTATCGGCGGATGTCGGTGTTTGCAGATCTGGTTATCACAAGCACCACAACTTTACGCACATAGAAAGCTAAAAAGGTTGTGAGTCATGCTACGTATCACCACCTTTTGGCCCTTCAGGTTTAGGGGAACCTTTGAAAAAAGCGCCAACGCGCTCCCAGTTACTTCAATATTACGTAGCGCCAAAAGGCAATCAAACCATGTCAAAAGACAAAAAATCTCTACCTACGATCTCCAGATTAAAACAAAGAGCGAAAGCCCTTAAGAAAGCACAAAACATCTCTCACTCAGAGGCGCTAAATAAGCTGAGTCATGAGTACGAATTTCAATCTTGGAGTGACCTGAACAAGTTCTTGATAGAACAAGAACAAACGTCAATTCCTACACCTACTCCATCAACAACATTTGTTGAATATGACGATGTTTCGATGAGTGAAAAAGACTTCGCCGTTCTGGAGAAAGAGCGGTCAACCGAGTTAGAGCAGTCACACAAAAAAAAGGTAAACGAGAATAAAAAAGTTTTAACTCGACTCGGCTTAGAATTTTCTATTTTTGAGCCCACAATAACGGGGTTAAAGAAATCAATTCTCGATGCTACGCAAACAGTTCGATCTCACTTTGAACTTGAGAATTTCCATTTTTATTGGGAGCAAAAGCAAGGGCCTGATTACAAGGTAGTCAAAGAGGCACTTCTTGTTAGTGAGTTTTCTCAAGTTAATTCAAAAGTCAGCCTTTATCGACCGATGACAAAACAAGGCGATCCAAGGATGTGGTTCCGCGGGTTAACAAAATTCGCAAACGCCGGAGATCAAATTGCAATTGTTATCGACGAGCAACGAGCTCTTCTATTTAATTTGTCTGATGTTTGTCTAGAAGAACAATTAAAACGAGAAAGTTCAGAAATAGGTAAAGTCCTAACGCTTCAAGTGAAAGAGAGCAATGAAGTTGTCATTGAGCTTCTTGATAAGCTCAGAGCCTTAGCAGCTTCTCAATTCTCTGCTCTTAGAAAGGGGGATACAGCTATCGGCTATACGCTTGAGACCAAGCTTGGTATAGAAGCTAACTCTAGCAAAAAGCCTGATTACAAAGGCATAGAACTAAAGTCCGGTCGAGGCTCAACTAATAGAACAACACTATTTGCTCAAGTCGCTGATTGGTCACTCAGTCCTTGTAAGAAAAGTGCCGAAATTCTCAATAAGTATGGATATCAAAGAGAGGAAGACTTTAAGCTCTATTGTACTGTGAGCACTCAAAAGGAAAACTCACAAGGGCTAAGCTTTATCTATAACCAATCAAAAGATCAGTTGGAAGAATGGTCAAATAAGAGTGAGTTGGTCGCTGTCTGGCCTGGTGATTTGCTTAGGAATCGGCTGAAAGAAAAGCACGCAGAAACATTCTGGGTGGAAGCCAAGAGCGAGATGGTAGAAGGTGTTGAGCAATTTCAGTTACTTAGCGTTACACACACAAAAGCACCAATTGTTAGCCAACTACTTCCCTTAATAGAAGCAGGTGTAATCACAATGGACCATTTGATTAAGAGAAGCGGGAAAACTGGCCGCGTCAGTGAAAAAGGCCCACTTTTCAAAATGGATAAGAAAAACCTTAGCTTACTATTCCCTGAACCATCCAAATACGATCTTATCTAAACTCACGAAAGGCTTACACGTTGTAAGCCTTTTGTTCCTTTCCAAATCCAAACAAAGATCACAACTTATTATCAAAGTCCGACGTGCGGTTTTCTGTCATCCATATTTAACGTGCTAGTCATAATTATCAATAAGAATAATCACTCTAATTCGACTTATGGACAGACAGATGAAATTGACACAATGGATTGTTGGGCTAAGTGGCTTACTCGCATTACCGAGCTTGGCAGACACAGATGTATACCTTACGAATAACTCAGACCAACCATTAACCATTCAGGTAAAACATGAAGGCAGCGATTTACTGGAATACGGTGAAGAATGGCAGCAACATGTGCAATTACTTGGTCCTTGGGAAACCAAATCGATACTGAGCTTTAATCGCTGGGAAGGCGTGAAATCTGGCCAGAACTATCGCTTTGAAACTGTGGTGTCTAACCCACAAGGTGAGAGTGTCACATTCAACCAAGTGGTGGAGGGCCATTGGTATAACTCGACAATGGAATATGGCCTGTCGGCTGCTGATGTCGGTTTAGCATTGAAAGATGACCGTAACGTCCACCGTTCTTATACGGGATCTTTTGGTACTCGCAATACAGAGCTCGCATTCAAATCGAGCAAGACAGCCCGGCACGACGATTTGCACTACACCATCACCCCTAGCAAGGTAGATGAATCAACGGATAATAATGAGCAAAACCTGAAACTGATGACTTATAACATCTGGGCTCTGCCTGCGATTGCTTCACATATTGGCGATCGTTACGCGCTAATTCCTGATTACGTCAAAGGTTACGACGTACTGGCACTACAAGAGGTGTTTGCCAATGGTCGTGATGCGTTCTTACGAGAACTTGCAAAAGAATATCCTTACCAGACTAAAATGCTGGATAAAGAGGGTTTCAACATTTACGACGGCGGTGTGATCATCGTGAGCCGCTACCCTATCGTGAATCAGGCGCAATATGTGTTCCCTGATTGCACCGGCACCGACTGTTTTGCCGACAAGGGCGTGAATTATGCGGAGATAGTCAAAGGTGGTCAGGCTTACCATGTGTTTGCCACGCATACCGCCTCTTTTGATACGGACACGGCACGAGACTATCGCCAACGCCAATTTAAACAGATGCGTTCGATGGCTCAGTCTTTGAATATCCCAACGAGTGAAACTGTGGTTTACAGTGGCGACTTCAATGTGAATAAGTTGAAGTTCCCTGATGACTATCAACAGATGATTGCGAACTTAAGTGCAATCGAGCCGCAGTACTCAGGTTATACGGCCTCCACCTTCGACCCTCGCATTAACAATTTTGCCGGAGAGGCTTTATCTGGTGGTGAGAATGTTGAGTACCTCGACTACGTGATGGTGAGTAATGAGTATGGCGTGAAGTCGTTTAACGATAACCGTGTCGATGTTCCGCGCTCTACCGCAGAGAGTTTGTGGAAGCATTACAATCTGTCGGATCACTTCCCTGTTAGCGCTGTGATAAAACCATGAAGCGTGTTGCGTTAATTACTGTGTCCGCCGTTGTGGCGGGCACGATTTGGTTCTCAATAGCGAGTGATAAACGTGAAAGCTTGTTGACGTTTTCTTCTGTATTCAAAGGGCGTGCTGAGCAAGATACTAGAGATCATTCTTCTTCATCAGAAAACCAAAACGCCGATAAAAAAGTCGTACCGAAAGCCAAAGATACCCCTTCTCCAATTAAAGCGATTGCTGGACGTTTGAATGACGCCAAAGGTCGTGCATTAAAAGCCGAAATAGAGACGTTCTGGCACACGTGTATGTCTGATCATAATTGCGAATCTAAGCTGGCCGAATTGGAAAGCTATATGTCGGGTGAGCGCTTTGCTTTACTGGCGAACTACCATCAGCTCAATAGTTTATGGCAGCAAAGTGTGGGTGATTTGTTGTTTGATGAGCAGCAACCGCTCGCCTCTCGTGTTGCTCTTCTCAAAGCGGAAGCGAGAAAGATATGGGGTGAGCTAGCCGAAGTCATTTTTGCTGATGAATTTGCCCTTTACGATTTTAGTTTGCAGGCAGAGCAGTTGAATTCGACTCCCGCTCAAGACTACGTGCTAGCCTTTGAGGATTTAGTTCAAGAGTGGCAAGGCAATGAAGAAACGTTGGGATTAGCCAGCGAGCAAGCAAAGTACGAGCGTGCGGTGGCGTTAATTCCGGATAGCGTCAGCCAAACCGAGCGTGAGGCTTTGATTGAGGAGCTTCAACAAACTTACCTTTCTGAACAAGAGAGTGAAGAGATACACGCTCGCGAACAACAAGTCGCCGAGCAAAAGCAGCAAGTGCGCGATTATCAGAGTGAGTTGCAGCAGCTTGAATCCAAACTGGCAACTCAAAGAGCCACCAGCCATGCAGGTTTGTCGGACTCGGAGTGGCAGCGGTATTACCAAAAAGAGGTGGCGAATTTTCGTCGCGAGTTCTTTGCGGGTTAACGGCTCGTTTGTCTGCGCAATTGGAAGTGAGAGATTCCCTACTCGCTCATTCTTCGCTCTAGGGAATGACGCTGTTTGAGTGTAAGCGTAAAGACAACAGATACGTCCTCCGTTAACTCAAAACTTAAACCGTGTCATTCCAGCAAGCCTAGGCGCGACTAGGAATCTAGGTTCAACGAGCTGTAGATTTGCGAGAACACCATGGTTCAGCAGCACTTAGTGAGTAGATTCTGAATTACACTCGTCCCTCGTTTTTCAGAATGACGGTATTTAGAACATGCGTGTGTTATGAGATTCCGTACTCATTCTTCTTCGCTCTGGGAAATGGCGATGTTTGAGTTCATGAGCATCGACAGCAAATACGTCCTCCACTAACTCAAAACTTAAGCTGGGTCATTCCAGCAAGCCTAAGCGCGACTAGGAATCTGGTTCCAACGAGCTGTAGATTGGCGAGAACACCAAAGTTCACAGCACTTGGTGAGTAGATTCTGAATTACACTCGTCCCTCGTTTTTCAGAATGACGGTATTTAAAACATGAGTGTGGAATAAGATTTCCTACTCATTCATCTTCGCTCTGGGAAATGGCGATGTTTGAGTTCGTGATCGTAGGCAACAAATACCTCCCCCACTAATCCAAAACTTAAACTGGGTCATTCCAGCAAGCCTAGGCGCGACTAGGAATCTGGTTTCAACAAGCTGTGGAATTACGAGAACACCAAAGTTCACAGCACTTGGTGAGTAGATTCTGAATTACACTCGTCCCTCGTTTTTCAGAATGACGGTATTTAGAGCATGAGAATGAAATGAGCTTCCCCACTCATTCATCTTCGCTCTAGGGGGTGACAATGTTTGAGTTCGTGGCCATCGATAGCAAATTCGTCCTCCACTAACTCAAAACTTAAACGGGGTCATTCCAGCAAGCCAAAGCGCGACTAGGAATCTCGGTTCCAACGAGTGGTTGATATATGAAAGTGCTCCGTCACTTACACCAAATATCTAGCGATAAGCTCTATTTACTCTAAAGCATGAGTGACTATCACATTTATCTATGTGACACTTCTTCGGGCTTTATTATAGGGTTTAGCTCTCATCCAATACCTTGAGATAAAGTCATGGCAAAACTAGGTGTATGCGACATTAATAACTTGAAACTAAGTGAAAAAAGTCGACGAGCAGTCACAAACATTAAAGAAGTGATGGAGTCAGGTAACCTATTGAACAGTGCTTTAGCTGCCACTCCATTTTACTATATATTTGGTTCACCTAGCGTTACATCCAGTCCATTCGAAAAGCTCGTGACTATTCGTGAATACGATTGGCAAACATTTGGTGATGCATTACTAGGGGCCAGTAAGCACACAAGATCGATAATCTTTCAAATAGCTTACGAACAAGAGATTTACACATATGGTGAAGAACGAAAATTCTGGAATTGTGTCAGTGAAATTTCTAAATAAATCTTACCTACTAGCCAGTTTTCTTTTCTTTGGCTGTGCCAGTACTGCCTATGATAGTGTCCAAGCAGAAGTAGATTGGAAGGCAAGATATGAGCTGTGTCAAAACCAAGGCGTTGAAAACAAAATTGCGTTCCCTGATTCTACTTGGTTCGACTCATTGAGTATTGATGACAAAAAAACAGTAATCGGTTATTTCGCAAACTATTCCGATCGCCAGTGTATGTCTGAAGCGAGTACCAAACTAAAAAACATATTAGTTAGAGAGGGTAATCAAGCTAAATTAGATTACTACGAGATTGATTTTACTCCACTAGAACAGTTAGCGAGAGAGCGAACACAGCATCTGAATAAAACACAACTAAAGAACCTTGAACAAGAATTCAAAGCCCCCTTTAACTTAAGATATATGTTGGATCAAGAGGATTTGTTTCCTCGAAATTAAAGTCAAACTCACCGATAGATTAGAAAGGCACTTGGTCAAAGATTCCATATGCCTTTCGTAATTCTGTGATCGCAATAACTTCAGAACAAGTTCAATCCAAACACACCTTTCACATCAAATAGCACTTGCTCGGTTTTCTCACGTGAACGTTGGCTACCTTGTTTTAGGATGTCGATAAGTTGTGCTTTGTCATCTAAGAACATGGCGCGTTTTTCTCGGATTGGACGAAGCATCTCTCGCAGACACTCTTCCAACACTCTCTTGGTTGTTCCGTCACCCAACCCACCACGGCGATAATGCGCTTTTAACTCTTCCACATAAACTTTGTCAGTATGGAACGCATCAAGGTAAGTGAACACGATGTTGCCTTCCACTTGGCCTGGGTCTTCAATACGTAAGTGGTTTGGGTCGGTGTACATGGATTTTACCGCTGCGCTGATCTCTTTCTCTGTCGCTCCTAAGTTGATTGCGTTACCCATGCTTTTCGACATTTTGTTTTTGCCATCTGTGCTTGGCAAACGCGGAGCGTCACTGAGCAGTGGACGACACTCTTTCAAAATGGTTTTCCCGCCAAGATGGTTTATCTTTCTCACGATTTCATTGGTTTGCTCTAGCATTGGCAATTGATCATCACCAACAGGGACAAGAGTCGCGTGAAAGCCGGTAATGTCAGCCGCTTGGGAAATTGGGTAAGTCAAAAATCCAGCCGGAATGGAACGTTCAAACCCTTTACTTTGAATTTCGTTTTTCACCGTCGGATTACGCTCCAAACGTGTGATAGAAACCAAGTTACTGTAATACATGGTTAGCTCAGCAAGCGCCGGAACTTGAGACTGCAAGCAGATGGTGGTTTGAATCGGATCGATGCCAACGGCAAGGTAATCAGCAACGACGTTCAAGATATTGGAAGAGACCTTGGAAGGATTGTGCGCGTTATCGGTTAAGCCCTGCATATCGGCAACGAGAATGGTTTGATCGTGCTGAGTTTGTAGCGCAACCCGCTGTTGGAGTGAACCGACGTAATGACCTAAATGCAGAGGGCCAGTGGCTCGGTCGCCAGTGAGAATGACTTCGCGTTGTTGAGTGTTTTGTGTGGTGTTCATAACTTATCTCCGAATAAAAATAGATCGCTACTGGAGATAAAAAGACATGACACTCTTAGCTACCGTCCAGCAGCGTAAGAATGTAAGGATTCCGCGCCGCTCTAATTAGAGCGCCACCAGAAAAAGTTTGATGAAGGTGTGAATGTCGTTTTCATGCTTTTAAAACTAACAAGGAGCAGAGCTGAAAACAACCCTACTCCTTGTACAATTTGATTTTTCAGTTTTGGCACGCTTTGCCAGCACGGCATCAAATCTGGATATACATGGCGATGACCAGTGCTGCGCCAAATAGGCTACCCGATACAAACGCACACAATACCGCTTTATTCTGTTTGCTTCTCATCCTTTACTTCTCGACTTTAGAGCTCGTAGAGCAACGCTGATTGCTCCGCTCTGATACTAAGTTGAACAGTGATAAATCCTTTCCGGTGAATCGATACGCCAAACAATCTTCGGTTCACTCTGTTGCACACAGCGTTACGATTTTTGGCGAAAACTTAAACCACTTAGTCCAAGAAGTGTGATGACGTTAGAACAAGTTCAATGAAAGCCGACAAGGTTTACAGAGACGTGTCTATTAAAAACGGCCAGATTTATTGTGCAAAACGGCAAAGACTCGAAGCAATTAACAACCAGATGTCACCGTTTCAAAACTCGGTTCTGAGCCTTCTCCCGATGCTTGGGTGTAAAGGAAATAGCATTGACCGTTCTCTAATGCATCGGCGCTTTGAGCAAAACCAATGTAGAGTTTGTTCTTGCCCGGCGCTTCTGGATCAGACACCACCAAATCTCCATCGAGGTTCACCATTTCTTCAACCGAAACGTTGTCTAAATGCCCCCAAACCATCAGAGGTTCGCCATCGTCCTGCGCACCATTTTTGTTCAAATCTAAAAAGGTATTGTCTGTTGCCGTAGAGCCAATCGATACGCCATAACCAAGCTGATACTTCGCATTGGCAATTTGGTTCGCGTTCACCACAGCGCCTCTCACGCCCTCGATCACTGCTGCTCTCGCATCGCCTTGAATATTCAAAAAACGTGGTGCGGCCGTCACGGCTAATATCCCAAGAATCACGATAACCACGACTAATTCAATTAAGGTGAAACCCTTTGCTGTTCTCATTTAAAAGCCCTGTATTTGTTGCTTAAGACACATGTTAGAGCGGTGAAACGAGATTACTATTGGCCAACATTGGATTGGGAAATCTTACGTCGGGTTCGAGAACAATCTGACAAAGTGCCGAGGGATTAGCGACGCTTTGAGGTTCCCCTAGCAGGATGCAATAAATAAGGTCGGGGAAAAACAAAAAACGGAGGCATTAGCGCCTCCGTTTCAATTCAGCATTTTCGTTGAGTTCTTGATCTCAACAGTGTGAACGATCATGCCGGATATTCGTGGAAACCCATTTTCTCGGAGATCACGCGGCCAGCATTGTGCAGCATGGATACGTACTCTTCACGGCGAGACTCTTCAAAGCGCACCGTTGGGAAAGACATAGACACACCCGCAACCACATGCCCAAAGCGGTCATAGACAGGAACCGCGACACAATATAAGCCAGGCTCTTGCTCTTCGTTATCTTCCGCGTAATGCTGCTTACTAACTAACTCAAGCTCTTTAAGCAAAGATTCAACGTCTTTATGAGTATTTTTTGTATGACAAATAAACTCAATATCTTTCAATGATTCTCTGACAAATGCTTCTTCGCGTTCCGCTAAAAGTACTTTACCAATTGCGGTACTGTAGAGTGGATTGCGGCGTCCGACACGTGAGTGCATTCGCAATGAGTATTTAGCATCCAATTTATGGATGTAGATGATCGCGTCTTCATCTAATGCGCCAAGGTGTAACGCTTCACCCGTTGCATCCGCGATTTTGGTCATCTCGATGTCTGCTAATTCAATAAGGTCGACATACTCTAGCGACTTCGCCCCCAATTCGAACAAGCGAATGGTTAAGCTGTACTTATCGGCTTCACCCTCTTGGGATACATAGCCTAACGTCTTCATTGTTTGAAGAAAACGGTAAGTCGTCGCCTTCGACATCATCAATCGTTGAGACAAATCCGACACGCCAATTTCTTTCTGCTCGCCTAACGCTTCTAAGATACTAAAGACCTTTAGAACGGAAGAGACGGATTCTGGTTGTGTGTTCTTTTCTGCCATATTCTCGCTTTTCCACATCAATGTTTCAGCCAGTATACCTTTAGTGTTCAAAAAAAATGAAAAGCTTTTTCAATAAAAAATCTCATTTGTATGATAAATCGTCGCGTAAAGGTGACTCACATCATAAAATTTTTAAAACACCTTTTCATTTTAGTTGATCGCGTAATTTCATTTCTATAAAGTGACTTCATCTGATGGCAATAAGTCATACATTAATACTTAATTTGCATGGTAAGGAACTCATTATGATTCTCGATTCGTTCAATCTTGAAGGAAAAGTCGCTGTTGTGACTGGGTGTAATACTGGACTTGGCCAAGGTATGGCGTTGGGTTTGGCTAGCGCAGGCTGTGACATTGTCGGCGTGAACATTTCTGAACCAACAGAAACCAAACAACAGATCGAAGCGCTTGGTCGCCGCTTTTTGGATGTACGTGCGAATCTTATGGTTCTAGACGATATTCCAAGCATCATTGATCAAGCTGTTACTGCGTTTGGCAAGGTCGATATCTTGGTAAACAACGCTGGCATCATTCGTCGCAATGACGCTCTCGAATTCAGTGAGCAAGATTGGGATGACGTGATGGACATCAACGTCAAATCGGTCTTTTTTATGTCTCAAGCCGCAGCCAAGCAGTTCATTGCTCAAGGTACTGGCGGCAAGATCATTAACGTGGCGTCCATGCTTTCATTCCAAGGTGGTATCCGCGTGCCTTCATACACGGCATCGAAAAGCGGCGTGATGGGCGTAACGCGTTTGATGGCGAATGAATGGGCAAGCAAAGGTATTAACGTCAATGCGATTGCGCCGGGTTATATGGCGACTAACAACACCGCAGCTCTGCAAGCAGATGAAGAACGAAATAAAGCAATCGTCGAGCGCATCCCTGCAGAGCGTTGGGGTACACCAAAAGATCTGGCTGGGCCGTGTGTCTTCCTTGCATCTTCTGCTTCTGATTACGTGAACGGCTATACCATCGCGGTCGATGGCGGCTGGTTAGCTCGTTAAGGAGAAAGTGATGTTTGTATTTAATAAAGACATTGCTCTGGAAGATCTTGGCGATGGTATCAAACGCAAAGTGTTGGCTTACAGTGACAACATGATGAGCGTCGAAGTGTATTTCGACAAAGGTGCGGTCGGCGCTTTGCACAGTCACCCTCATGAGCAAATTACTTATGTGCTCTCCGGTGAGTTTGAATTCACCATTGGCGACGAGACGAAAGTCGTCAAAGCCGGAGATGCGCTATATAAGCAGCCGAACATCATTCATGGCTGTACCTGTTTAAGCGAAGGTGTGCTGCTCGATAACTTCACGCCTATGCGCAAAGATTTTGTCTAAATTTAAAAGATTATTATTGGAGAAACCCATGAAAATTGCACTGATGATGGAAAATAGCCAAGCGGGTAAAAACGCGATTGTGCTAAACGAGCTTGAGCAAGTGGCTCGTTCACAAGAATACTCAGTATTTAACGTAGGCATGAGTGATGAAAACGATCATCACCTGACTTACATCCACCTAGGCATCATGGCGAGCATCTTAATCAACTCTAAAGCAGTGGATTTCATCGTAACTGGCTGTGGTACAGGACAAGGTGCCATGATGTCATTGAATATTCATCCAGGCATTGTTTGTGGCTACTGCTTAGATCCATCTGATGCATTCTTGTTTAATCAAATTAACAACGGCAACGCCTTATCGCTTGCGTTCGCAAAAGGTTATGGCTGGGGTGCAGAATTAAACGTTCGTTATATTTTCGAGAAAGCATTCACAACCGGAGAGCGCGGCCAAGGTTATCCACTAGAGCGAGCAGAACCACAGCAGCGAAATGCAGCCATTCTTAACGATGTGAAGTCTGCTGTCGTAAAAGAAAACTACCTCGATACGTTAAAAGCCATTGACCCAGAACTGGTGAAAACCGCAGTAAGTGGCGTGCGTTTCCAGCAATGTTTCTTTGAGCACTGCCAAGATGCGGAGATCGAAGCATTCGTACGCGAAATCTTAGCTTAATGTCTTAAATCCCGTTGTCGCTTTTCTTCCATCTTTAAGCGGCAACGGTTTTACGCATATATCTAACCACAAAATATAATCATACATATCACTCTTTCTTAGCGTGGTATCTTTTCTAATTCCGTCCAAAAAAATCGTATCACTGCCCTACCACCCCTCCAATAAAAATTAATTTAAAACAATATATTTCAATCACTTAATCCAAATTTCTATAAGAAAAATCATTTCTTTACTGTTTAAATAACAAAATTGAAATAGCGTTTCATTTGTCACATTTTTTGTATTTCCCGTTCGATCTTTTGTCATACATATTAAATAATGAACCAACGTTTTAAAAAACAGAAACCTTATTTTTAAAATCACTAGGGGTACAAAAATGAACATAGATATACTCGTAGTCGCCGTTTACTTTGTGTTTATGATCGCTGTCGGGATCATCTTTAAACGCTTGGCCGGTAACTCAACCAGTGACTACTTTAGAGGTGGCGGCAAGATGTTGTGGTGGATGGTAGGCGCAACGGCGTTTATGACCCAGTTCAGTGCGTGGACGTTTACCGGTGCAGCAGGCAAGGCCTTTACTGACGGCTTTCCGATCATGGTGATCTTCATGGCGAATGCGTTCGGCTTCTTATTGTCTTGGTTATTCTTCTCGTACCGTTTCCGTCAAATGCGAGTAGTGACACCTGTAGAGGGTGTGCGCCGCCGCTTTGGTGCAACGAACGAGCAAGTGTTCACTTGGGCAACAATGCCAACCAGCATTGTTTACACGGGTATTTGGTTGAATGGCTTGGCGCTGTTCGTGAGTGCGGTGTTCAAAATTGACATCGAGACCACCATCATAGTCACGGGGTTGATCGTTCTGTTTATTTCTGTGATTGGCGGATCATGGGGCGTTGTAGCGTCAGACTTTGTCCAAATGGTTGTCATCATGGCCGTAACTGTAGTGTGTGCCGTAGCGGCGATTATCAAGATCGGTGGCCCAAGTAACTTGATCGAGCAGTTCCCTACCGATTCAATCATGGGACCGGGCATGAACTACCCATTGCTGTTCGTCGCTTGGTTTATCTTCATGTTCGTTAAGCAGTTGCAAAACATCAACAACATGCAGGACTCTTACCGTTTTCTTACTGCAAAAGATTCTATCAACGCACGTAAAGCGGCTCTGCTTGCCTTTGTGTTGATGCTTATTGGCCCTGCGATTTGGTTTATGCCTCCTTGGGTAACTGCAGTTATCTACCCAGACGCAGCACTTGCGCACGTCGATGCTCTTGGCGGAAAAGCAGCAGATGCGGTTTACCTTGTGTTTGTAGAGCGTGTGATGCCAGTCGGCATGGTTGGCCTACTTATGTCTGCCGTGTTTGCAGCCACCATGTCTTCAATGGATTCAGGCCTCAACCGAAATGCAGGTGTTTTCGTTCGTAACTTCTACAACCCAATCATCAATAAAGATGCGTCTGAACGTCAGCTTATGCGTGTCAGCCAAGCGGTAACCGTTGTGTTTGGTGTACTGATCATCATGGTCGCATTGTTCATCAATTCATTGCGTGGTTTGAGCTTATTCGACGCAATGATGTACGTGAGTACCCTACTTCAAATGCCGATCTTGGTGCCGTTATTCTTCGGCATGTTCATCAAGAAAACGCCGGATTGGGCAGCATGGGCAACGCTTGCTGTTGGTATGGTGGTCTCTTATCTCGTGAGCTTTGTGATCACACCAGACGTTATCGCTAACGTACTAAATCTTGAAAATGGCTTTACCAGCCGTGAAGCGTCTGACCTGATTGTCATGAACGGCATCATCGGTCATCTACTGATTACAGGTGGCTTCTTCTGCTTAACCACTAAGTTCTACAAAGCACCTCAAGAAGCGCGCGCAAAAGAGCTTTCGGAATTTTGGACGGATGTTGATACACCAGTGGTGGAAGCTGAAGGACAAGATGAAGTGGATCGTCAACAACGAAGCATGCTTGGCAAACTGATCTTGGTGTTTGGTACTTTGGTTATCGCCATGGTGTTGATTCCAAATCCATTCTGGGGACGCATGGCCTTCCTATTCTGTGGTGGTGTTGTTCTTACCGTTGGTGCCTTGCTTCTTAAGAGCGCCAAGAAAACTGAAGTACTGTCGACACAATTACAACACTAATTCTCGTTTGAATTCAGACCTAGGAGGCTCGAAGAGTTGAGCCTCCTGCATTCACAACGAACAACAGATAAGTCTTGAGTCAGTCATTTTTTGCAGAGTGACTCGCTGAATACTTTTTGAGGTAAGAACCATGAATCAAGCTTACATTCACGATAACTTTCTTCTCTCCAACCCACTTGCTCAGGATCTGTATCGTCGCTTTGCTGCACCGATGCCGATCATAGACTTTCACAATCACCTTGAAGCAGAAGACATTTGGCAGGACACAAAACACGAGAACCTCACCCAAGCATGGCTTAATAGCGATCACTATGTGTGGCGAGCGATGCGAAGTAACGGAATCGACGAGCACTACATCACTGGTGATGCAACGGACACAGAAAAGTTCGCCAAATGGTGCGAAGCCGTGCCTTACTTGATTGGCAATCCCCTTTATCAATGGTCTCATCTGGAGCTAAAACGTTTCTTTGATTGCGATTTATTACTCAATCCAGACAATCAAAAAGACATCTGGGGGTTAAGCCACCAGCAATTCAAACGAGGAAACAGCAGTACTCGTGATGTACTGGAACAATTAAACGTCGAAACCTTGTGTACCACGGATTCGCCTTTATCCAACCTAGAGCACCATCTCGCGCTGAAAGAATCTAACTTTAAGGTGCAAGTGTTACCGACGTTCCGTGCTGACGAGTTGTTTTGTTTCAACCAAACCGACAAGTTTCATGCGCTACTCACACACTTATCGAAGTTAACCGCTACCTCAATTGGCACATTTCAAGATTATCTTTGTGCAATCCAAACAAGGCTAGATGCCTTTCATGAAGTGGGTTGTCGTTTATCTGATTTGGGCTTACCAAGCGTAAGGTTTGAACCATGCAGTGAAGAGCAAGCAGAACTCATCTTCCAACAGCTTCTACAAAACCAAGCGATTACCCAAACTGCACTTGTTCAACTGACATCCAGATTGTTTTTCGAGCTCGGCCAACGTTACTACCAACTCGGCTGGAGCATGCAACTTCACATAGGCGTTTTAATGAACATCAATGAAAGACGCAAAGCGCAACTTGGTGGAGGAACCGGGTTTAGCGTCATTAACAGTGATTCGTATGCCCATGCCCTTTCCCAGTTACTGAGTGAACTGGATCGAAGTTCGTGTTTGCCTAATACGGTACTCTTTAATCTCAACCCCAACGACAACCCAGTACTAAGCTGCATGGCGGGTGCGTTTCAGGACAGCGATACTGTCGCTGGGAAGATTCAATTTGGTGCGGCATGGTGGTTTAACGATCATAAAGACGGCATGGAATCTCAACTGACAACACTCAAAAATCTCGGCGCGCTCGGACGTTTTATCGGCATGCTGACAGACTCTCGCAATGTCTTCTCTTTTAGCCGACATGAATATTTTCGGCGAGTATTGTGCAACCTCTTAGCAAAATGGGTCGAGGAAGGAGAAATACCTAACGACGAACCATTACTCAAACAAACCATAGAGAACATTTGTTACTACAACGCCAAACGCTACTTTCGCTTCAATTCTGATCAAGGCTTAGAGGGGTAATCGCCATGCTGCAATTTTCAAACAAAGAAATGGAGAACATTCGTCATCGCGCGACGCCTTCTGTCATCGAAGCGCTTATTGAAGACAACCAAGTTGTGCTTAATCACGAAGTCCTAGTTCCTGAGGACGGGCGCGCAACTTGGAACCTATTCTATTATTGCCCTGAACATGGGGTGAGACTGACTTGGGATCGGAATAAGCCAACGTCTCATTGCTGCCCTGTTGATGGCAAAACATTTACTGGTGAGCCGTACGACGGTGCATGGTGGCGCTGGTTGAATGGGTTAAACGCCAAGGCGTGTTATGACTTAGGGCTTTTGTGGCATCTGACCAATGAAGACCGTTATCTAGAGAAAGTGAAACAAATACTGCTCCAGTATGCAAAATACTATCCAGACTACGAGGTACACGGAGGCATACCTTACAATGGCCCTGGTAAAGCAAACGCACAAACCTTGTGTGAGGCGAACTGTCACCTTGATTTCGCTAGAGGCTATGACTTCATCAAGCAAGCTCTAACGCCAGAACAGCAAGCCTATATCGAACTGCGATTACTGCGAGAAGGTGCGGACTTTCTGGTGGAACATCGCACCGCTCAGCTGCATAACCATGAGATGAAGATAAACGCGACCATCGGTGTGATTGGCCTTATTCTTGATGAACAACGTTATCTCGATTTCGCACTCAAAACCGAATACGGACTGCACTATCAGCTAGAACACGGTTGTATCGGGGAAGGCATGTGGTTTGAAGGCTCGATCCACTATCACTACTACGCGTTACAAGCCTTGCTGAATTTCGAGAAAATGGCACATCAAACCCCGTACTCTGTCAGCTCGAATCCTAACTACTTAAAGTTACTGAAATTCCCGCTACAGTTGGTAATGAACACCGGTGATTTCCCTCGCTTGAACGATTGTATAGCAGGACAAGAAAAGCTCACTCATGCTCACTTGTTTGAATTTGCCTACAAGCAAACACCGTGTGAAGAATTTGCTCGTGCCTTAGCCAGCATCTATCAAAACATCAGTCGCGATAACATCAATGCTTTGCTCTATGGCGTGGATGAACTTCCTCAAGTTAGCCCGTTACTTTGTCACTCAACACATAGCGAAGCCGCTGGCTTGACCATTGCCCATCACCCAACATTGAATAATGCTCTGTTGTACAAGCACGCACCGTATGGCGGTGAGCACGACCATTATGACCGACTCGGCTTTATCCTAACGCGTAATGGCAAAGAGATTTTGCCAGATTTAGGCACGACAGGTTATGGTGCAGAACTGCATTACGGCTATTACAAAAACACCGCTACACACAATACACTGGTGGTGAATCAGCAAAACCAGTCCCCAATCCACCCGCAATTACTTGGTTTTACACAAACTGACAATTACACCACCATCGATGCCGTTGTGGATTGGTCACAACCTGAAGCCAGTGTCGATAGCCATACTATCGTGCAGTGGGACAAAGAGGCGTATCAAGATGTAGTGTTCCGTCGAGCTTTCATTTGGCTTGATGATGTCGCCATTGAGTTGAACACGATTCTCAACCCACACAACCAACAATTGGATCTGACTTATCACGTGCGAGGTGAACATCTTCTCCAACCAGAAAACGGGGCTTGGAAGCCAATTACGAACCCACTATCCGGAGCTTTAGCACGGATGACGAATACACAGATAAGCGAACCAAACACGGCATTCGCTCTTAATTATGAAATAGAGGGTCAAACAGAATTCCGTCAACACATCTACGCTGACTCACCAGTTGAAGTGCTCATTGGTAATGCACCAGACAATCCAGCAACGTCCGATCTCGCTTATTCCTTGATTCGCTCTCATGCGCACAAGTTGAATACCTTAGTGCTTCATGATCTTTCGGAACAGAGTAACTACCACGTCAATGACGTAACTTGGGGTGAGGAAAGTATCTACTTCGTTCTATCGAACACGAACGGCAGTGAACACATCAACTGCACTAGAATCATGTATGACTTTAAATCGGCAAGAATTACCATGTTTGAGCAGATGTCATAATAATCTCCATCAAAACAAGGCTAGCTAAATGCTGGCCTTGTCTCTTTAAATATTCCTTTCTATACATGACCTTCCAATTGCACATAAGCGCGCGTTATAAGCAGCACGCTTGAAGAATGACGCTGATCATCTTTTGAACAAAATCCCGAAATATAACGTAAAAGCGCAAGGGCGAAATACGCAACCTGTAACTAAACTTTGGGAACACTAACCCCAGTTAGGGAGCAAGAGATGAGCGACAAAAACAATCACTCCAAATGTCCTGTCATGCATGGAGCGAATACCAACCAACAGGCAGCTGAATTCAATTGGTGGCCGAAAACCCTCAACCTCGACATTCTTCATCAACACGACCAAAAAACCGACCCAATGGGCGCGGATTTTAATTATGCCGATGCTTTTAACTCTCTCGATTTAGAGGAAGTAAAAAAAGACCTAAAAGATCTGATGACCGACAGCCAAGATTGGTGGCCAGCAGACTGGGGTCATTACGGTGGCTTGATGATTCGTATGGCGTGGCACTCTGCGGGTACTTATAGGATTGCCGATGGTCGTGGCGGTGCAAGCCGAGGTAATCAGCGTTTTGCTCCACTCAACAGTTGGCCAGATAACGGCAACCTAGACAAAGCACGTCGCCTACTTTGGCCAATCAAAAGAAAATACGGGAACAAATTGTCTTGGGCCGATTTGATGATTCTTGCTGGTAACATGGCTTATGAATCCATGGGCTTTAAGACGTTTGGTTTTGCTGGCGGTCGTGAAGACATTTGGCATCCTGAAAAAGACATCTACTGGGGCGCAGAAAAAGAGTGGTTACAACCAAGTGGCGGCGAGAACAATCGTTACTCTGGTGAACGCGATCTAGAAAACCCACTTGCAGCAGTCATGATGGGCTTGATTTACGTAAATCCTGAAGGGGTCGACGGCAAACCAGATCCAATCAAAACCGCGCACGATATGCGTGTAACCTTCGCGCGTATGGCAATGAACGATGAAGAAACCGTTGCCCTCACTGCTGGCGGACATACGGTAGGTAAAGCACATGGTAATGGTGATGCTTCTATCCTTGGTCCTGAACCGGAAGGCGCAGAAATTGAAGACCAAGGCTTCGGTTGGTTGAACAAAACCTCGCGCGGCATTGGACGTGATACGGTCACCAGTGGTGTCGAAGGCGCATGGACCACCAACCCAACCAAATGGGATAACGGCTACTTCCACTTATTGTTCACTTACGATTGGTGGGTAACGAAAAGCCCTGCGGGTGCGGCACAATGGGAACCGATAAACATCAAAGAAGAAGACATGCCAGTGGATGTGGAAGACCCAAGCATCCGTCGCAACCCAATGATGACCGATGCGGACATGGCCCTGAAATTTGATCCAGAATACCGCAAGATTGCTGAACGCTTCCGAGACGATCCGAAATACTTCGAAGATTGCTTTGCTCGCGCTTGGTTTAAACTAACCCACCGCGACTTGGGGCCGAAGTCGCGTTATCTTGGCTCGGATGTGCCAGCAGAAGATCTGATTTGGCAAGATCCAGTACCGCCAGTCTCTTACCATCTTTCTGAAGAGAACATCGACGCACTCAAGATGGCGATTCTCAATAGTGAATTGAGCATTGCTGAGCTGGTTTCTACCGCATGGGACAGCGCTCGTACTTACCGTGGTTCTGACCGTCGCGGTGGTGCCAATGGCGCACGACTTCGTCTTGCTCCGCAAAAAGATTGGGTGGGTAACGAGCCAGAAAGATTGCAGAAAGTGTTGAGCGTGCTCGACGATATTCGCACCACGCACAACTCGCCAATTAGTATGGCGGATTTGATTGTGCTTGCGGGTGGCGTAGGTATCGAGAAAGCGGCATCCAACGCTGGTATGAATGTCTCTGTACCATTTAGCCAAGGACGTGGAGATGCGACAGACGCTATGACCGATGCCGATTCGTTTGACGTGCTTGAACCAATTCACGATGGCTTCCGCAACTGGCTGAAATCCGATTACGTGGTAACGGCAGAAGAGCTCTTATTGGAAAGAAGCCAATTGATGCAACTGACCGCTGTCGAGATGACGGTGCTCATTGGTGGTATGCGTGTTCTTGGCACCAATTATGGTGGTACGAGCCAAGGCGTATTCACCGATAACGTCGGCGCACTGACCAACGATTTCTTCGTTAACCTCACTGATATGAGCTACACATGGCACCCAACCGCTGACAACGAGTACGAAATCCGCGAACGCGCTTCTGGCCAAACCAAATGGACAGCGTCACGTGTCGACTTAGTATTCGGTTCCAACTCGGTACTGCGCTCTTACGCAGAGGTTTACGCTCAGGACGATAACAAAGAGAAGTTTGTCCAAGACTTTGTCGCAGCTTGGGTGAAAGTGATGAACAACGATCGCTTCGATTTATAGAGCGCGCTTTTATCCATTATCTTCCAAAAGAGCTGATGACCTCAGCTCTTATTTTTTCATCCTAACTGTCACTGATTCCTTCCTCTCCCCCTAGATAAATTGTAATACAATTAACATTATTCACTGAACAAACATTTGCGTAGTTAAAGCGAATCTCTTGGTTATATTTGGCATAGATACACTTATTACTTGAGACACTAAAACACGCCAGAAACCAAGAGAAATCGAGCCAATAGCCAAACCAACCTCTCACTTTTGCCAAAAAACATCGATAAAACCTTATTCATTGCATTTTCCGATTGCAAAATCCAACTGAAGACTTAAGATAAAGCCATATAATCATACAATACGATATTTGGAGTCTGATATGACAAAACCTGTCATTGGTTTCATCGGCCTTGGTCTGATGGGTGGAAACATGGTTGAGAACCTACAAAACCGTGGTTACGAATTAAACGTAATGGATTTGAATAAAGACGCTGTGGCAGCTTGTGTTGCTCGCGGTGCTAAAGCGGCAAATACACCTAAAGAACTTGCTGAAGCAAGTGACATCGTAATGCTGTGTCTAACGACTTCTGAAGTTGTAGAAAAGATCGTTTACGGTGAAGAAGGTATTCTAGCGGGTATCAAAGAAGGCGCGACTCTGATCGACTTCGGTACTTCTATCCCAGCTTCGACTCGTAAGATCGGTGCTGATCTTGCTGCGAAAGGCGCAGGCATGATTGATGCGCCTCTTGGCCGTACTCCAGCTCACGCGAAAGATGGTCTACTAAACATCATGGCTGCTGGTGACATCGAAACGTTCAACAAAGTTAAGCCAGTGCTTGATGAACAAGGCGAAAACGTATTCCACCTTGGTGCTCTTGGTTCTGGTCACGTAACTAAGCTCGTGAACAACTTCATGGGCATGACAACAGTAGCAACTATGTCTCAGGCGTTCGCTGTTGCTAAGCGTGCTGGCGTTGATGGCCAACAGCTATTCGACATCATGTCTGCAGGTCCATCAAACTCACCATTTATGCAGTTCTGTAAGTTCTACGCTGTAGACGGCGAAGAGAAGCTAGGTTTCTCAATCGCAAACGCAAACAAAGATCTAGGTTACTTCCTAGAAATGGTTAAAGACCTAGGTACTGAGTCTCTTATTGCTGAAGGTACTTCTAAGAGCCTTCAAGCAGCGGTAGACCAAGGCCTTGGTCAAAACGACGTTCCAGTTATCTTTGACTACTTTGCTGAACTAGAAGGTTAATACCTTAGCCAACCGCATTTCCAAAGCCTTGCTAACCCCGTAGCAAGGCTTTTTTATGCCCTCTCTTAGCGGCCTAAACTAAACTCACAGTCTCCCCTCTTTGACATTCATATCACACATTTACACTGTGTTTATATACATAATGTTGTGTTTGTATATTATTCTGCGGTTGTTTTCGCTATAGAGTTAAAGAATGACCGATTATCTTGAGGCTGGTATCAAATCATTAGTAGAAGAATTCCAAATTAATGGGAAGCCTTGCCCTTCACTACAAACCATCGCTGAACGACGTGCCGGCTATATTGGCAGTACTGTCTTAGCAGGTGAGAGCCCAGCATTAGAGCGCGAGTTCTTAGATGTCATCAATGGCATTCAAATCAAAGTTTATAAGCCAGCGAGCGAGGTAAACTTACCTGTCACCATCTACTTCCACGGCGGTTGTTTCATCAGCGGAGGCTTTGAAACCCACGAAGTCCAGCTACGACAAATCGCAGTCTTATCTCACACGATTGTGATCTGTATTAAATACAGACTTGCACCAGAACATATCTATCCAGCAGCACATGATGATGTTTATCAAGCTGTATTAGGAATTAAAGAACACGGGCATAAATATGGTGGCGATACCAATCATGTGGTTTTTGTTGGGGATAGTGCCGGGGCGCAATTGGCATTATCGACGTCACTCAGGCTCAAAGAATTACAGCCTTGGTTACCAAATCAGCAAATCCTCATCTACCCAATGTTAGACCCTAAAGGCAGTTCACAAAGCTACATAGAAAATGGAACCGACTACATTATTACAGCGCGAATGCTTCTATCAGGTTTTGAACTTTATACTAACCACGACGCAGAAATCGCAGCTGAACCAGAACTTAATCTTTTGACTAATGACCTCAGCGGTCTACCTATGACAACCATTATTACCGCGGAATATGACCCGTTGCGTGATGAGGGAGAAAAACTTTATCGACTACTGTTGTCTCAAGGTGTAGAAGCATACTGTGAGCGTTATCTAGGTGTTATTCATGGATTCTTCCAATTATCTGGAGTGAGTGGTTCGGCAATGCGCTGTATAGCCACAGTTTCAAAGCAGATCAAACATCAGTCCTGCCCCTCCTGAATAACTCATTGCAAACCACTTGTAACTCCTTTAATCGCAGCATAAAAAAATCCCACGGTATTAGCACCGTGGGATTTTTATTAGGAAGAGTGAGTTAAGTGGGACTTAGCTTTTCGCGTTAGCTAACTTTGGGCTTTTAGGCCCTCGTGCTGCGTTCACCAATAGCACACCCACCGAGAGAACAATCGCACCACACAAGATAAACAGTAGTCGACCTGATGGTTCGTTTGGAATCAGAGCCATCGCTAGGATACCGAAGCCCGCTACGCTGATAAGCTTACCAAGCATGCCGCGCTGTTTTGTATCTAGGTTCTGCTGCTCTTCGCTGTCAGCCACAAGAGGCGTGTTCCAGTTCTCGAACAATTGATCCACTTCTTTCTCACGTTCAGGCGACAGACCTTTGTAGAAACGTGTTGTCAGTAGGAAGAATCCACCAGTGAAGACAACGTGTGCTGCTAGGCTCAAGCCAACTTTCAGATCTGCCCACTCACGTGCTGTAAACGCTTGCTCTAGACCGAATAGGCGCTCCACGTCTTCTGCTTGTAGTGAGATACCGAAGATGTAAGAAACAAAGCCACCAACAACCAGTGTTGCCCAACCAGCCCAGTCCGGCGTCTTACGAATCCACATACCAAGTAGTACAGGAATCAGCATTGGGAAGCCAATCAATGCGCCCACGTTCAGTACGATATCGAACAGGCTCAAGTGACGTAGTGAGTTAATGAATAGACCGATACCAATGATGATGAAACCCATCACGATAGTCGTTGCTTTACTCACGATAACCAGCTCTTTTTGTGACGCTTGTGGACGTACAATCGGGCTATAGAAGTTCATCACGAAGATACCCGCGTTACGGTTAAGACCAGAGTCCATTGAAGACATGGTCGCCGCAAACATTGCTGACATCAGAAGACCTACCATACCTGCTGGCATTACGTTTTGTACGAATGCTAGGTAAGCTGCATCACCACCTACTGAGCCGTATTGCTCTGCGAAATCAGGCATAAATGCCGCAACGTACCAAGGTGGTAGGAACCAAATGATAGGACCCACAATCATCAGCACACATGCAAGGCCTGCTGCTTTACGTGCGTTTTCACTGTCTTTTGCACATAGGTAGCGGTAAGCGTTGATGCTGTTGTTCATTACACCGAACTGTTTAACAAAGATGAACACTACCCAAAGGATAAAGATACTGACGTAGTTCAGGTTGTTACCCAGCATGAAGTCGCCGTGGAAGTTAGACACTATGTTGCCAATACCGCCACCGTGGAAGTATGCCGCCACCGCACAAGTTATCGTCACTGCCATGATAACCAACATCTGCATAAAGTCAGATGCAACAACCGCCCAAGAGCCGCCCGTTACCGCCATTAGCATTAGCACTAAACCCGTAACGATGATGGTCGCTTCCATAGGAATGTTGAAGACCGCTGCCACGAAAATCGCAAGACCATTCAACCAAATACCGGCTGAGATCAAGCTGTCTGGCATACCAGCCCAAGTGAAGAACTGCTCTGAAGTCTTACCGAAACGTTGACGAATTGCTTCAATCGCCGTCACTACACGTAGTTGGCGGAACTTTGGAGCAAAGTAGAGGTAGTTCATGAAGTAGCCAAATGCGTTGGCTAAGAATAGGATTACAACAACGAAACCGTCGTTGAACGCGCGTCCTGCGGCACCTGTAAACGTCCATGCTGAAAATTGCGTCATGAAGGCGGTAGCACCTACCATCCACCATAACATCTTACCGCCCCCTCGGAAGTAGTCACTGGTTGAGGTAGTGAACTTACGGAACATCCAACCAATTGCAACTAAGAAGAAGAAGTAGGCAAGAACAACAAGAGTATCAATAGTCATTTTTTCAGCCTTTCAAGTTTGATCATTTTCTAACGCCTAGACTACTCTGTTCATTATTTTATTTGTACTACAATAAGCTTTAATTGTGATCTGAAACATAAGTTATTTCATTGAAAAATTGGCGACAAAGCCTTTATTTTATAGGGATACTAGCATTCAAAGTCAGAATAACCACCACTCAACAAGTAATTATATTGTAATACAAATAATCTATTGCAAATTCATTAAAGTATGGAATATTTTTCTTCTTCATGCTTTGTCTGAAGATCAAAAATGCGTGGTATTTCTTTGAGGGAAACGTAATGAGATGTTTCGAAGGAATTGGATAGAAAGTGGGATTTAGATGAATGTAACAAGCAAGATCCCCGACTCCTTCCCGTCATTTCCTAGAAGGAGGAACGACTGAGTAGGAAATCTCCTTTCACCGCCAAATACCAAGTCGTTACGTTGATGGGTCAAATCACTATCGAAGTTCCGTGTAGATTCGGTTATTCAAGAGTCCCGCCCCACCCTCCTTCGCCGCTGTCGAGAACGACGCAAGGACAATCCAGCGCTTTTCATTTCTACCTCTCAAATCTCGATTCTCCAATCTCGCCTCTTCCAAACACAAAAAAGCGAGCACTGAGGCTCGCTTTTCGTTCTTTCGCTAGTTTTATCGGGGTGTTACGACACTTATGCTACGTGAGCTACTGCGTCGCGAACCAGTGTACCTAGTTCATCCCACTTACCTTCATCGATAAGTTTTGTTGGCACCATCCAAGTACCGCCACATGCCAGTACTGAAGGGATAGACAAGTACTCGTCTACGTTACCTAGGCTCACACCACCTGTTGGCATGAATTTCACTGGGTAAACCGCCGTAAGTGCTTTAAGCATACCCACACCGCCAGATGGCTCAGCTGGGAAGAACTTAAGTGTACGCAGACCCATTTCCATCGCTTGCTCAACTAGGCTTGGGTTGTTTACGCCAGGTACGATAGCCACGCCTTTGTCTAGGCAGTATTGAACCGTGCGAGGGTTAAAACCTGGGCTTACGATAAAGTCCACACCAGCTTCGATCGCTTGGTCAACTTGTTCGTTAGTTAGGATAGTACCTGCACCGATCAGCATTTCTGGGAACTCAGCGCGCATAGCACGAATCGCTTCTGCAGCACACTCTGTGCGGAACGTGATTTCTGCGCAAGGCATACCGTTTTCAACCAAAGTGCGACCTAGAGGAATCGCATCTTCTGCTTTGTTGATGGCAATAACAGGAATTACTTTTAGGTTTTCTAATTGTTCGTTTAATGTCGTCATAAGAGTGTACTCGTCGTCGTTAACTTGAGTTCAATAAATCACTGCGGAGCGCCGATTACTCAACGCTCCGCAAAAGAATTACAAAGGAAGATCTGGCATCACTTCACGTGGAATGATGGCACCTTTATGTTGAATTACCGCGCCAGCCATACAGTGGCCAGAGTAAGCCGATTCAGCTGCATTGCCGCCAGTCAAACGCTTCGCCAAGAAGCCTGCACTGAAAGAATCACCTGCCGCTGTTGTATCAATCACGTTGTCGACTTTGTTTGGCGCCACGTATTGCGCTTCGCCATTCGCCACAACCAAGCAATCTTTGCTACCACGTTTGATGATGATTTCATCCACGCCCAGTGCAGAGGTTCTCTCAATGCACTGTTCTAAATACTCATCACCGTAAAGCATTTGCTCATCTTCAAATGTGAGCAGTGCGATATCTGTGTGCTTAAGGATCTTAAGGTACCAAGACATAGCATTCTCGCGGCTTTCCCACAATTTAGGACGGTAGTTGTTATCGAAAACAACCTTACCACCTTGTGCCTTGAAGCGCTCAAGGAAGCCAAACAGCTGCGTCTTACCTTCTTCAGTAAGAATCGCTAATGTAATACCGCTCAAGTAAACCGCATCGTACGAGTAAAGTCTGTCGACTAGTACCGGAGACTCGTTTTGCTCGAATAGGAACTTAGCGGCCGCTTCGTTGCGCCAGTAGTGGAAGTAACGTTCGCCAGTTTCATCGGTTTCGATGTAGTAGATACCTGGTTGCTTTTCTTTAACGGAAAGAACCAGACTAGTATCGATGCCCTCTTCTTGCCATGCTGATAGCATTTCTTGGCTAAAAGGATCGTTACCCAGAGCTGTTACATAGCTGGTTTTAATATCGTGAGCTTTGGTCAAACGAGATAAATACAGTGCGGTATTCAACGTATCACCACCGAATGACTGCTTTAGCTGACCTTCCTTTTTCTGTAGCTCAACCATACATTCGCCAATGACCGCGATGTTTAATGATTTCATGTTGTCACCTTAGCAACTGAGGTTGCGCTATAGATTATTTTAAGAAGTCTTCACGAGCAGGGTTGAAGATGTCTAGAAGAATGCTGTCTTGCTCTAGTGCAACCGCACCGTGCATCATGTGCTTACGAGCAAAGTATGCGTCGCCTTCTTTTAGTACTTTCTTCTCGCCTTCGATTTCCGCTTCAAAGCTGCCACGTACTACGTAACCGATTTGATCGTGGATTTCGTGAGTATGCGGTGCGCCAATCGCACCTTTGTCGAAACATAGGTGAACCGCCATTAGGTCATCTGTGTAAGCAACAATTTTACGTTTGATACCGCCGCCTAGTTCTTCCCACGGGTTCTCATCTAATACAAAGAAAGAATTCATCGTCATACTCCTAAAAAGTCTCTATTAAAGCCAACCCTACGGCACTTCATTCTTAACCATGCTTTATTAAAAGGTTCTTTAAAAAAGCGTCGTATTGATAAAAGTGAAACGCGAAGCGAAAGGGTCTGCTGTCGAATTGGTAACGAGCATATCCGATCTATTTTAATTGTCATACAATATATCTAAAAATATGTGATATTCATCAAATGGTGCTCGCTAAAGCATTCCACTTAACGATTGATAACGCCGAAACATCAGCCACAACAAGGATTACCACACCAATACAAATCAATAAGTTAGCTAAATTCGCGTGATTTCACTCTCCCTTTTTGCCACAAAAACTACACCCAAACTTAATATTGTATTACTTTATAGAGAGTTTAAGAAAACAACACACTTCATCTGAGGGTGGTAAAGAAATGACTACACAACCGATTTTGTTGACTGAAGCAGAAGTCGAACTACTAAGAAAGGAAGTCGGAAAGCCGAGCTTAATGGGCAAATCCATTGAAGCGAATCGCAAGGAACTTGAAACCTTCATGCGTCTGCCTCTAGACGTACCAGGTCACGGCGAAGCAGGTGGCTACGAGCACAACCGCCACAAACAAAACTATACCTACATGAACTTAGCGGGTCGTTTGTTCTTGATCACTCAAAAAGAAAAGTACGCGCAGTTCGTTAAAGATCTTCTCGCTATTTACGCAGAGAAGTACCTCACTTTTGATTTCCACGTACAGAAAAACACTAACCCAACAGGTCGTCTTTTCCACCAGATCCTTAATGAACACTGTTGGTTAATGTTTACTAGCCTTGCTTACTCTTGCGTGGCATCAGTGATGACAGAAGAAGAGCGCACAGCTGTTGTTGAGCGCATTTTCGAACCAATGCTAGACATGTTCACAGTGAAATACGCGCACGATTTCGACCGTATTCACAACCACGGTATCTGGGCAGTTGCGGCTGTTGGTATCTGTGGTCTAGCCATTGGCAAACCTGAATATCTAGAGATGTCGGTATACGGTCAAGACCGTGATGATACCGGTGGCTTCCTAGCGCAAATCTCACAGTTGTTCGCCCCTTCTGGTTACTACATGGAAGGTCCGTACTACCATCGTTATGCGATTCGTCCAACTTGTGTATTTGCAGAAGTAGTACACCGTCACATGCCTGAAGTAGACATCTACAACTACAAAAACAAAGTGATTGGCAACACAGTACAAGCGATGCTGGCAACGGCTTACCCGAATGGTGAGTTCCCTGCCCTAAACGATGCATCTCGTACCATGAGCATTACCGACATGGGTGTTCAAGTTGCAGTAAGCGTTTACAGCAAGCACTACGGCTTGGATGACAACATCCTAGGCATGGCGAAGATTCAAAACGCCGTTTGGATGCACCCTTGTGGTCTTGAGCTTTCTCAAGCTTACGATAAAGCTATCGCAGACCGTGAAATCGGTATGCCTTTCTGGCCAAGCGTGGAACTTAACGAAGGCCCAACTGGTAACAACGGAGCACAAGGCTTTATCCGTATGCAGGATAAAACCGGTGATGTGTCACAGCTTGTGATGAACTACGGTCAACATGGCATGGGACATGGTAACTTCGATACGCTTGGCATTACTTTCTTTAACCGTGGTCAAGAAGTGCTGCGTGAATACGGCTTCTGTCGCTGGGTAAACGTAGAGCCTAAATTCGGCGGTCGTTATCTAGACGAAAACAAATCGTACGCACGTCAAACTATCGCGCACAACGCGGTAACGATTGATGAGCAATGTCAGAATGGTTTCGATGTAGACCGCGCTGATTCGGTGCATGGTTTGCCTCACTTCTTCAAAGTAGAAGGCACTGAAATCAACGGTATGAGTGCGTTTGCGAACGACCATTACCCGAATACAGACATGCAGCGCAGTGTGTTCATGCTTAGCCTAGATGAGCTTGAAGCACCGCTACTGCTAGACCTTTACCGCATTGAAGGTGAAGGCGAGCATCAGTACGACTACTCTCATCAATACGATGGTCAAATCGTACGTACTAACTTCGATTACCAAAGCTTTGGTGAACTGAACACCCTTGGCGATGACTTCGGTTACCAGCACCTTTGGAAAGTAGCAAGCGGCAAAGTGCAAGATACGGCGTTGGTTAGCTGGCTACAAAACAACACCTACTACACTTGGTTAGGCACTAGCAGCAGCGCGAAAACTATTGTCGGTGAGAACACGCGAGACAATAAAGTGATCTTCACTCGCACTGGCGCCAATGACCCAAGCTTTAACCTACGTAGCGAACCAGCATTCATTCTGCGCAGCAAGGGCGAATCGACGCTATTTGCTTCTGTGCTAGAAACACACGGCTACTTCAACGAAAAGTTTGAGCAGTCGGTGAATGCACGTGGTCAGGTGAAAGATATCCGCGTCGTGGGTTACAACGCCGTTGGCAGCATCGTAGAAATCACTACTGAGAAATCACTGGTTACTGTGATGATCAGCAATGTCCTAGGCGCTGACGACCAAACCCCACACCAAGTAGAATTGAACGGTAAAACCTACAGCTGGAATGGCTTCTACTCTCTAGAAGTGAACGCATTCGGGCAGGAGAAATAATAATGAGCTACCAAACCCAGTCTTACCAACCGCTATTAATGAACTTTGAAGAAGCGGCAGAACTAAGCAAAGCACTTGGCACGGATAGCCTATTAGGAAATGCATTAGCACGTGACATCAAACAAACTGACGCTTACATGGCCGAGGTGGGTATTGAAGTTCCAGGTCACGGCGAAGGTGGCGGTTACGAGCACAACCGTCACAAGCAAAACTACATCCACATTGATCTAGCGGGTCGCCTATTCCTTATCACTGGCGAACAGAAGTACCGCGATTACATCGTGGACATGCTAACGGCTTACGCGAAGGTATACCCGACGCTAGAGAGCAACACCAGCCGTGACTCTAACCCTCCGGGTAAGATCTTCCACCAAACTCTGAACGAGAACATGTGGATGCTATACGCGTCTTGTGCGTACAGCTGCGTTTACCATACGTTGGAAGAAGAGCAAAAGACACTGATTGAAAACGACCTGTTCAAACAAATGATTGAGCTGTTCGTAGTCACTTACGGTCACGACTTTGACATCGTACACAACCACGGTCTGTGGGCTGTAGCAGCAGTAGGTATCTGTGGTTACGCAATTAACGATCAAGATGCAGTAGACAAAGCGCTTTACGGCTTGAAACTGGATAAAGTTAGCGGCGGCTTCCTAGCTCAGTTAGACCAACTGTTCTCACCAGATGGCTACTACATGGAAGGTCCTTACTACCACCGTTTCTCGCTGCGTCCAATCTACCTATTCGCAGAAGCGATTGAACGTCGTCAGCCTGAGCTTGGTATTTACGAATTCAACAACTCGGTAATCAAGACCACGTCTTACGCAGTATTTAAGACGGCATTCCCAGATGGTACTTTGCCAGCATTGAACGATTCATCGAAGACGATTTCGATCAATGATGAAGGCGTGATCATGGCGACATCAGTATGTTTCCACCGTTACGAGCAGTCTGAAACGCTACTTGGCATGGCAGACCACCAGCAAGACGTTTGGGTTCATATCTCAGGTAAAACATTGTCTGACGCAGTTGCAGCCGCAGATAACATCAAACCATTCAACTGGGGTAGCCTATTCGTAACAGACGGTCCAGAAGGCGAAAAAGGCGGCGTAAGCATTCTTCGTCACCGTGACGAGCAAGATGATGACACCATGGCGCTTATCTGGTTTGGTCAACACGGCAGCGATCACCAGTACCACTCTGCGCTAGACCACGGTCACTACGATGGTCTGCACCTGAGCGTGTTTAACCGCGGTCATGAAGTGCTGCACGATTACGGCTTTGGTCGCTGGGTAAACGTTGAGCCTAAATTTGGCGGTCGTTACATCCCAGAGAACAAGTCTTACTGTAAGCAGACAGTCGCGCACAACACAGTAACGGTTGACCAAAAGACGCAAAACAACTTCGACACAGCACTAGCAGAAACCAAGTTCGGTTCTAAGCACTTCTTCAAAGCGGACGATGAAAAACTGCAAGGCATGAGCGGTCGTATTTCTGGTTACTACAATGGCATAGACATGCAACGCAGCATTATTCTTGCTGAGTTGCCAGCATTCGAAAAGCCACTTGTGATTGATGTTTACCGCATCGAAGCAGATCAAGAGCACCAATACGACCTGCCAGTGCACTACTCTGGTCAAATCATCCGTACGGATTTTGAATACGATGTAGAAAGCACGCTGCGCCCAATGGGCGAAGACAACGGCTACCAGCATCTATGGAATGTTGGTTCAGGCCAAGTTCAAGGCAGCTCGCTTGTAAGTTGGTTGCACGACAACAGCTACTACTCGCTAATCACAAGCGCAACGAACGGCGGCAAAGTATTCTTCACTCGCACAGGCGCAAATGACCCAGACTTCAACTTGAAGAGCGAACCAGCACTGATCTTACGTCAATCTGGTCAGAACCACGTGTTTGCCTCTGTGTTAGAAACGCACGGTTACTTCAACGAGTCTATCGAAGCATCGGTTGGCGCTCGTGGCCTAGTAGAGTCAGTAACCGTCGTTGGCAACAACGAAGTGGGCACCGTGATTCGTCTGCAAACCACAACAGGCAACGCTTACCACTTCGCTATCTGCAATCTAAACGAAGACAAGCAAAACGCGGCACATCGCGTTGAGTTCGACGGTGTGACTTACACTTGGGAAGGCGCATTCGCACAAATTTAATCTTTAGATAGGGTCTGTTTATCTTTCGTGGTTAAATTTTGTTCGAGATAAAAGCGTTTTAATCGCGGCGAGTCGATTGAAGCCTAGTGGTTCTAAGTAAAATTGACTCAACAAAGAGTAAAACGCTTTTAGCCGAACCCTTTGGGTAGCGTTTGTAGGTGCTTTCTACTGCGTTATCGGCTTATCAGGTAGAACAACTACATATCAAAGCCTCTGCCTTGTATAAAACACCTACAAACTGCTGCAAAAATCATCACGAAAGGTCAACAGACCCTGGTCACTAAAAATTAATGTAAAAATCGGGAACTAATTCAAAGCCGGACGTCATGTCCGGCTTTTTTTCGTTTACTTCCATCAACAGCCCCCTCTTCGTTTTATCAATACCAATCAAATCGTTTGTACATGTTTTGTTGGAGGCATAAAAAATCCCTAACCACTGGAATCCAATGATTAGGGACGTTAAAGCGATATCTTACTTGCCGTTTAGCTTCAACTCAGAAAAGGTGGCGCTACTGTAATCGCCGTTCTTCTTATCCGTCTCGAAATCTCCCGTTCCTTCACAACCTGTCGCCCAGAAGTTATCGCCAGTTTTCACGCTGCATTGTCCGTAAGCGCCCGCTTTAAAGTAGAACCACTCGTTCGCATAACCTTTCGCGAAGTCTTTCTTATCCACTTTTCCATAAGCGTCGACGTTATTGCTCAAGTCGAGTTCATACTTCACGGTTGGGTGGTCTTCGGCTTCGAACACAAGCTGCATAATGTTACCTTCGACTTTTACGCTGTAGCTGAACTCTTCACCAAGTGCGATGCCTTTATCTCCCGGCTCGGCGTTGTTTTCCCATGTATTACCCCATACTGGATAAGCGATGTCTGTGCGATCAGGATCCGCTTTCGCTAGGTTGCGTTCGTACGTCCAGAACACCGATCCCATCTTATGGTTAGGCCATTTCTTGTAGAAGATTTTTAGTGGTTCGTTGCCGTGTCCAAACCCTGTGTTCGCCTCTAACTGAACCGGGTCTTTGCCTGCATGAATCTGCCCTACCACGACGGAATACGCTGGGTATTTTTCTGGATTCTTAGAGCGCGTAGCAACGTGGTTTACTTTTAACGTCGCTTCTAATGTTCCTCCTACTGCGCTGAATGATTCCGCTTGAGGGTGCGCAGCAATCGCCCAGTTGTTTTCTGGCGCTTTCACGCTGATATCGACATCAGTACCTCGCCCCATTTGACGGAGTTCAGAACGCGCGTTTGTAGAGCCCTTTGTTGTCACGGCCATGTTCGGCACTTCAAAGACCATATTGTCGTTTTCATCTAAGAAGAAAAATTGGTGCTGTGAGTAACTGAGCATTGCCACGCCTTCGATTTCATCCGCTCGACCGTTGTTGTCTTTGTCCATTGGCAAGGTGATTTTCCAGTTCATCATGTCGAACTTATCCGCAGGCACTGGATGAGGTGTCTGATTATGGGCCAAAGCGGTCATTGGTAGCGTAGTCAGTAAGGCGGCAGCGAGGAGATTCTTGTTCAGTCTTTTGCTATTACACATGGATTTGGATTCTCTTATTTATGTATTATTGTCGTACATATTAATTATTAATCCAGAGATTAAACCGAACGGAAAGTCGGGTGTGTAAAATCGCTCACAGTTTGATCATTGCAAGTTCTACTTGGATCAAACTTTAAGAAAAAGTGATAGATAAAAGCAGGTTATTTAAACTAAACACTCAGCAGTAAACTTTAGAGACAAAAAAGCCCTCATCATTGAGGGCTCTTTAATAGACGAAAAATCAAAATAAAAACGACAAATTAATCATACATAAGCTTCTCAGCTTTCTTCAGATCAAACTCGTTGAGTGATTTACGCGCCAAGTGCCTAAATGGCAGTGCTTTCACTATTTCTTCAAATGGCATAACAGCGAACGCCCAAAAAACAGAAAGGTCCAAATAAAGAATGATCAACGCACAAACAGGAATAGAAACTAGCCATTGACCAGTAAAGTTAATCTTAAACACATCCGTCGTTTTCCCTAATGCACGCAAGACATTGCCATGTACCGTGTTGTACCCACGGACGATAGGGAGAAAGATATACAAAGGTGCAATTGCGGAAAGCGCCTGATAAGTGCTTGGGTCCAGGTTAGGGTACAAATCTGGTAGAACATAGCTCAACGCAAGAAAGAACGCAGCAGATACAAATGAGATCATCACTGCCATATCAATACTGGTGTCAACATCCCTTCTTAAGCTATTCATCTGACGAGAGCCAATTGCTTGACTGATCGTGATCGCCGATGAGTGTGCCCACGCCGTAATGAACTGAGAACCCGCTTTGATCCAAGGCATTACAATCGTCATTGCTACATAAGCATTTAGCGTTAACTGAGAGTACAGTAGCATGTAGATAGTTGCGCCAGTCTGCAACATGGTGACATTCGCCGCGACTGGAAAAATTTCTTTAAAGTGGTTAATCGTATTGCGCTTAAGCGAGGCATCTAAGTTCTTCAACGAAAGCACAATAGAGTCATCTAGTCGAATGCATAAAGTTAAGTAAAGTAGGCGTATCACAATAGCAATCAAACTACCTGCTGCCGCACCTTGCACACCAATGCCCTCAAAGCCAGCAAAGCCATGAATCAACACATAAGACATCGCCATGTTAACAGGCAGCTCAATCAAGTAACCTTTGAATGGCACTTTAGTTCGGCCAAGTGCATTAAATAAAGCAATCATGACTTGAGTAATCGCGTTGAAGATGATGATGAACTTGGCGACAGCGAGGTAACGTTCAGTCTCTGCATAAAGAGCGACGTTATTAGTTAACTGATTGATCAGATGCTTATCGAACAAAGTCAGCAAGCTCCAAAATACAACCGCGACCAGAACGTTAATGATGAGGCCGGCCCAAAACCCTTTGTTTACAGATTGATGCAATCCAGATCCAACCGCACGGCTCAGAACCAATTGAGAGCCATTTGCTAAGGCCATTTGTACGCCTAAGGCAAAAGAAATGACAGTTGTGGCGATCCCCATGGCAGCAAGGGAAACTTCACCGAGTGGTGAGACAAGGAAGGTGTCGATCATTAACATCGACTGCATTAATAATGCGTTCAAGGCCAGCGGCCAAGCAAGGGACAGATTTTTTCTTATATAGGGTTGGGAAGACATGGTAGACCTTTCGGGGTTGTCATAAGCGCAACTAGCAAGGAAGCAATTGCCGCTAAACGTTGGCCTTGCCCTATCCTTTCACCTTTAGGGCAAAGCCAAATACACGTTGATTCATCAACCGTTGACGACCTGAGACAGTTTTTGGTTTTCGTCGTTAAGCAATGTATGCGACGCGATGCGAGCTTGGTCTCCATTCCCCGCCATAATGGCATCGTAAATCGCGCGATGCTCTTCAATACAGAATCGACCGCCTTCAGCGGAATGATCGATAAACTGCTTGAAGATGGTCGACAAAATATTGCTAAACGGAATGTAGAATTGATTGCCTGTTGCAAGGAATATTGTCTGGTGGAACAGGTGGTCGTTGACCGTCCAATCGTCATAATCGAAACGATTGGCTGCCATGGTCATACGCTGAAAAATAACCGACAACTCTTTGCGTTGCTCTGCTGTTGCGTTATTCGCCGCCAAGGCACAAGCCTCTGGTTCAATCGCTTTACGCAGCCCCAAAAACTGAGCCAGAAACGGCTCGGTATCTTCTAAGTCTTGAATCCATTCCAAGAGTTGAGGGTCGAGAAAATGCCAGTGGTTGCGCGCACGAATGGTCGTACCCACCTTCGGCTTTGACTCGATTAACCCTTTTGCTGATAGCAGTTTGGTTGACTCGCGTAATGCTGTGCGACTCACGCCAAATGCGTCACAGAGATCCATCTCATTGGGTAGTTTTTCATTTTGGTTTAGCTCACCTGACAGTATTTTGCGGGCGATTTGTCTGGCAACTTGCACATGGATCTTGCGGTGTGAATCCTCCACAAGAGAAAACTTTGCCATTTGACGCTCCTTATAATTATGCTTCCAGTGCCGTAGCACTTGATAAATGATCAAAAAAAGCCAGACGAAGCTGGCTTTTTGAGGTCAGTGTATTCGTCTGAAACGAAATAAGTCAGCGCTTATGGCGCCATTTGTCCGCCGTTTACATCCAGCACTTGGCCAGTGATGTAACCAGAACATGCGTGTGAAGCGAAGAAAGCAAACGTTGGTGCCACTTCTTCGATTCGGCCGAAGCGACCCATAGGGATACCGCTTGCAATTGCTGCTTTCAACTCGTCAGATTTACCATCGTGGAATGCGGTGTCGATAGTGCCTGGAGAAACGATGTTGAAACGGATGTTGTCTTTAGTGAACTCTTTCACCCAGTTACGGTGAATGTCGTGCAACCACGCTTTTGATGCTGCGTAGATACCAGCACCAACACCGCCGCCTTCACGAGCTGCGATAGAGCCAGTGCTGATCACACATGCTGTCTCACCAGATTCCGCTGCGGATGCACGAAGGTGCGGGATTGAATATTTGGTTGTCATCAACGCAGAACGAGCGTTCAGATCCATAACACGGTTGTAGAACTCATCATCGATGTTTTCTAGGTTTTCACGACCGCCAAGACCACCAGCGTTGTTGATTAGCACGTCCATGCCACCGAAATGATCGGTAAATTCCTTAACCAGTTTTTCGCAGTCTGCGGTCACCATAAGGTTCGCTTGGAAAAACTTAACATCGCCACCAAGTGCGGTTAGCTCAGTCACTGCTGCATCTGCGTCAGGACCGGTTTGATGACTGTTAATGCCGATTTTAGCGCCGTATTTTGCGAACACGCGTGCCGCCGCTAGGCCCATACCTGACGTAGAACCTGTGATAAGTACGCGCTTACCTTTCAAATCGTTAAACATGACGGTTTACCTATGTTAGTTATTCGTGCCTTCGAAATAAATCATACAATAAGATCTTTCGGCCGCAAGCGTATTTGCGCCCAATTGAGCGAGATCCGGCAAAATTCGTCAGTTTTGCGTTGCATTTGTGGTTTGGGTCACAGCAAGTAGGATTTTACAGCTATTATTTGTATGAATAATTTAACAACTTGATAGCGATAAAAACGATATTGAAGAAGCGCTCAAGTCAACGCAATCATTGATTGTGTCTAGTGAAAACACGCGTTATGTGAACCTTCTTATATTACGTTCACATCTGCTTGGTGGGTGGGGGCAAGAGTGCTATAGTACGGCTTAAATAATACATATTTAGTAATTAAGTGAAGATTATGTCTGGCGAATTTCATTCTATCTCAGGCTCTAAGCGAAGCCTTCATGTGCAAGTTGCGCGTGAAATCGCACGTGGTATTTTGTCTGGTAAGCTTCCTCAGGGCTCTATCCTACCTGGCGAAATGGTTCTTTGTGAGCAATTTGGCATCAGCCGTACTGCACTACGTGAAGCAGTGAAATTGCTAACGTCGAAAGGTCTACTTGAGTCGCGTCCTAAAGTTGGTACTCGCGTCATCAACCGTGCTTACTGGAACTTCTTAGATCCTCAGCTGATTGAATGGATGGACGGTCTTGCTGATACTGACCAGTTCTGTGGTCAATTCCTTGGTTTACGCCGTGCGATCGAGCCAGAGGCATGTGCACTTGCTGCTATCCACGCGACTGCGGAACAACGTATTGAATTATCTGAAACTTTCCAACAGATGGTCGACGTTGCAGAAGCGGAAGAGTTTGATCACGAAAAATGGATGGAAGTGGACACTCGCTTCCACAGCCTGATCTTCAATGCAACAGGTAACGACTTCTACCTACCGTTCGGCAATATCCTAACGACGATGTTCGTTAACTTTATTGCGCACTCTTCGGAAGAAGGCAGCACTTGTATCAAAGAACACCGTCAGATTTACGATGCAATCATGGCTGGCAACGCCGACAAAGCGCGCCAAGCATCAGTGAATCACTTATTAGACTCTAAGCACCGTTTAGCGCCAGTAAAATAAGTTCAGCGACAAACCATTGAAAGCACGCGTCCTTCGCGTGCTTTTTTGTATCTACTCCCCTCTTACTTCAGCCAGAATCCTCTCTATCCTCACAAAAAACTTCTTATTCAGTGATACTTTGATTAAATTTAGATATATAATAATACAAATTAAATTTATTAAAGTGCTGTGTTATGACTGAATCTTTGCTGCCAAACATCCTGCAATTTATTGGGCAAATCGACCCATTCGACAAGATCCCAAAACCCGCCTTGCGTGAACTCGCATCGCACGTGCAGATTACCTACCTTGGCAAAGGTGAAGTCATTGACCAATGCGCGACAGGCCAAGAAAAGTCACTCTACATCATACGTACAGGCTCTATGGAGCAAAGAAAGTCCGATGGTGTGCTACGAGCGAAACTGGGGCCAGAAGACATCTTCGGCTTCACCTTTCTTGGCAGCCAAATCGACAGCACGAAAGGCTACCGTGCCATCGCGATTGAGAACTCACTGGTTTATGTGATTCCCAACTCGGCGCTTAAAAAACTGTGCGAAACCCACCCTGAATGTGCAGAACACTTTGCTTCTCAAGCGCAAGTTCGTTTGAAATCTGCGCTGGATGTGGTGTGGTCAAACAAAGAGAAAGGCTTGTTCATTCGCCGCGTTGGTGAGGTTGCCAGCGGTCGCGTTGCTGTGGTGACTGCCGACCAGTCGATTCAAACCGTTGCAAACGAGATGCTAACCAAATGCTCGCCATGCGCCGTGGTTTACGAGAACGACAAAATCGTCGGCTTGATTACTGACCGCGATATGACCAAGCGCGTTATCGCTCAAGGGGTAAGCACTGACCGCCCTATTTCTGAAGTGATGACACACGATCCGCAAACCATCAAACCGGATGATCTCGTCTTGCATGCTGCATCGATGATGATGCAGCACAATATTCGCAACCTGCCATTAGTGGAAAACAACAAGGTCGTCGGCGTACTGACTACGACACACCTTGTGCAAAACCACCGTGTGCAAGCCATCTTCTTGATCGAGAAAATCAAATACGCAGGCAGCGTGAAATCCCTGTCGAGCTTTACTCCAGAGCGCCAAGCGATCTTTGAAGCGCTAGTTGATGGGCACGTCTCACCAGAAGTCATCGGTAAAGTGATGACAATGATCATGGACGCTTACACGCGCCGTTTGATTCAAATCGCGATTGATAAGCTTGGTCCTCCGCCATGTAAGTTCTCATGGATTGTGGCAGGCTCTCACGCTCGTAACGAAGTCCACATGTTGTCGGATCAAGACAGTGCGATTGTCCTTGCTGACCACGCGACGGAGAACGACAGAATTTACTTTAAACACCTTGCTATGATCGTCAGTAACGGCCTTGCAAGCTGTGATTACCCTTTGTGTCCTGGCAAGTTTATGGCCGCAACACCAAAGTGGTGCCAACCTCTTAGCGTTTGGAAGAAGTACTACAAGAAATGGGTGGCCAACCCAGAGTACGAGCGCTTGCTAAACATCAGCGTGTTCTTGGAAATTCGTACCCTTTACGGCAATAAAGATTACGAGCTCATCTTGCGAGATGAACTGCATACCAACATTCGCAGCAATCGTGAGTTCCTCTCCATGCTTGTTAACGATGCGGTGAACACCAACCCACCGTTGGGTATCTTCAACAGTTTGGTTTTGGAGAAGTCAGGGGAGAACAAGAAGACGCTCGATGTGAAGAAATACGCCATCAATCTGATCATCGATTTGGCACGCATTTACGGTTTGGCGGTAGAGTGTGATTTAACCGCTACCGACGAGCGTTTCAAAGCCGCGAATGAAGCGGGCGTATTAAGTGAAGATGCGTACAAGAACATCCTTAACGCGTACCAGTTCATCTTATCGTTCCGTTTTGGTCATCAGTTAGAAGCGCTGAAACGCGGTGAAGAGCCAAATAACCACATCGACCCAAATACGTTCGGTAGCTTTGAACGCCAGCACCTGAAAGACGCCTTCCGTATTATTGCTGATTTGCAAGAAGCGGCGAAAGTGCGCTTTGGGAGCCGTTAATGAAGCGAATCTTAGAACACTTTCATCCTTGCTCGCGCCTGAATCGAAAGCGCGAGCAATACGTGAAACAGACGACCATGCCAGAGCACATCAAAGCGCTGGTTCAAACGCCACATCTGGAAGCGGCGCAATTTGCACAAGATGCCAATTACATTGTGCTAGATTTGGAAACTACCGGCTTAGACAGCGAAGAAGATTTGATTTTGTCGATCGGTTGGGTAGACATTGCGAATGGCAAAGTGGATCTGGCCACCAGCCAGCACATGTACATCAATAGTGATTCGCAAATCAAACCAGAAACCGCGGTGATCAACCATATTACGCCGCAAATGCTGTCCGAAGGCGTTTCTATCCATGATGCCATGCGAGCGTTTTTCCACGCAGCCAAAGGCAAGATCTTGGTCGCTCACGCTTGTGTGGTCGAAACCCAGTTCATCAATCAATATCTACATCGGGTGTTTAAACTCAGCGAACCACCTTTGGTTTGGCTCGACACCATGTGCATTGAAAAGCATCTACAGAAAGCGATTAATCCTCGTGACGAAATTGATGTCACTCTCTCTGGCACTCGCGCCCGCTATGGCCTGCCTGAGTACAACGGACACAATGCGTTAGCGGATGCGGTTGCGACTGCAGAGCTGTTATTGGCACAAAAAACTCGCATTACTCCTCAAGGAAAAACCACCATCGGTACCCTTTATCGATTGAGTCTCTAACTCTCTATACATTCCAATATGAAAAAATCTGATGTCTCTAGCGCCATCTTCCTTTTGGTGGCGGCGAACTTGGTTGCGTCTCTTTCTGACGTTTCCCTCAAAATGCTCAATGGCGAAGTGCCCACTTTTCAATACGTCTTTATTCGCCAATTAATCAGTCTGCTGTTGCTCTTACCCCTTTGGCTTCGTTTGGATAAACGGGAACGTCAGATGGGATGCGATTGGATCACCTTCTGGCGTGCGCAATTGATTCTGATAGGCAGTGCCAGCGCTATGGTAGCAATCACGCATCTGCCATTGGCGACAGCGAATGCGATTTTCTATGTCGGTCCATTATTGGTACTGCCGCTCTCGGTTATCTTCCTTAAAGAAAAGCCTTCTAAGGGTAAGATTTTCGGCACCTTGATTGGCTTTGGTGGCGTCTTAATTGTGCTTCGTCCCGAACATTTCCATTGGGCGGCGATCATTGCTCTAGGCAGCGCGCTTGCCATCGGTGTGGGCAACATCCTTATTCGCCGTATGCCACAAGAACAGCCTTTGGTGTGCACCTTGTTTTGGACAACGTTAATGACATTACCGGTCGCTTTATTGCTCGCCTACCCTCAATGGCAAGCCATTACCTGGCAACACCTGATGTGGATTGTAGCGATTAACTTGTTTGTGCTTGCTTACCATGCCTTGGTGGTCAAAGCGTTTAAGCGTGCTCCTGCGAGCCAGATTGCATTGGCTGAGTATTCCGGACTGGCGTTTGTGACCTTGTTTGGCGTGATGTGGTTTGATGAAATACCCGACCTATTTACCGCGCTCGGTATCATCCTGATTGTATTGCCGATGATGCCGCTCAATTGGCAGCGTTTATTGGGGAACAAGCGCCGAGCGCCAACTGCGCAAGAAGTGTCTTAACCGCCTCAAGCAATACGATGAATACTCAAGAGGAGCACAGCGCTCCTCTTTTTTATTGTGCTTAAGCTATCTTGCGAATACCTGTACCACTAACACTTTTCTCGTTAGTAATAGAGCTTAATGGTCTCGAGTTTGTATGGTGGATGAAGGTAATGTTCAAGTTCACTACGACGATTGTTGAGTCGTTCTAGCAGCTTGTAGGCAATAAAGTAATGGTTAATGTTGCTGACATAGCGTATCGGCTCAAGTCCGATGTATTGCCGCGTCACTACTTCCACATTGCCGAACCAAACATTGGGATCATACCCTTTTTCTTTGGCGATTCTTCTCATCTTCCTCATGTTACCCGGCCCTGCATTGTAGGCTGCAAGACAGAAGTAAATGATGTCGTTTTCGCTGATGCTGTCATCGTTAAAGAAGTATTTCCTTAGGTAGTTCATGTATTTCACGCCAGCATGAATGTTTGGCTCTTCTTCATAAATGTTCGAGATATTTACCGCTCTATCCCTTGCGGTTGTGGGCAAGATTTGCATAATCCCGACCGCCCCCATATGAGAGATCACATTCTGGTTCAAACCGGACTCTTGAAAGCCTTGGGCCAACATCAACAGATGGTTAAACTGATACTCTTGTGAATAGAGATAGAAGATATCCAACAACTCTCTAGAACGAACTGCATTGTCTCGGTTAAGGAACTTTCTCAACCATTTGTCGTTTTCTAGATACCTTTCATTGACCACATTGCCGAACAAAGTTCCTATCCGAACTTCCTTGATGAACTTGTTCACCGCCTCTTCTAGCTGAGGCGAATCTTGTCGTATTCCCCAGCCAATCTGTGCATTTTCTCTGATGGTGATTTGATTGTGGAACGCCACGCCGGGAAAGATATTCCCCCACATCCCCGTCTTATGCCGGTCGAGCACGGTGATATCGATAATGCCCGCACTGACCATTTCTAAGACCTCATAATCTTGCATGATCTCATCAAGAAATAAGATATTAATCAGCGGTTTGTCTTGTATCGTGAAGTAGTTGTTTACCTTGGTTAAGCTCTTATGGTAACTCGAGCTTTCTCTCACCCAAACATCCAGCCCACTCAAATCATCCACGGTTTTAATGTCCGAGTATCTGCTGTTGGTAACAATGATTTCTGAGACGTTTTCTCTCACCGGATCGCTAAACGCAATCTGCTCTTTGCGCTCATTGGTAATGGTTAGATTCGCAACTATGACGTCACCATAACCAGCAATCAATTTGGGGATGAGTTCGTTTCTTGCGACCGGAATAACCTGAATGTTGATCGCCTTTTTGTTCTTCCTTAAATAGCGTTCAAACTCATAAATAAGCTCAGAGATAATGCCTTTTGGCTTACCATTTTGGATGTAGTAAAAACCCAGATCAGCAGACACCAAAATACGAACGGCTTTCTTTTCCTTTAGCGTCTCTAAGTCCCCCACGTAGGGATCAGACTTTAAAGGAGACAGTTCCAATGCGGCACTGGTATGAGAGAAAGACCAGAGAAACAAGACGATGCAAAGTATTTTACCCACCATGAGCTTATCCGTTCGCTAAATCATTAATGATAATTTTAGCAATAAAAGCTCAAGGGTATGTCTTAGGTCTGAGTCTGACCTTGTTCGAGAAATAAAAATAGCCCGCTTCGGGGGCGGGCTATTGGTAAGAATCTTAATTTATTTTTGGCTTAGATTAGAAGCTGTACGTTACACCAACACGGCTACGTAGCTGGCGTGATGTTTTATCATCACAAGAGCTGTTACATTGAACGTTACCGAATTCTACGTATGGACGCCAATCCCAACCTTTCTCTTTGTAGCCTAGTTTAAAGTTGTAGTCCCATTCGTACTTACCGTCGCGGTTACCTAGCTTCCACTCATCGCTGAAGAAATCTTCTTTGTAGTTTGCTTCAAAACCAAATTGCCAAGCGTTCCAGTTGTAATCGATGTTACCTGTGATTTTACTCGCGTTTAGTGAGTCGTGTTGTTTGCCGTCTAGACCTGTTGATGTTTTACCAGATGCGTAGTTGCGGAACTCGTGACGGTAGCGAAGCTTGGTTGTGATACCAGAATCGAATTTGTATTGAACACGAACTTGTGGTTTGTACGTTACGGCTTCGTCACCAAAGGTAATTGGCATCGATGTGGTTACACGCCAGTTGTTATCAAATTTGAAGTGGTAGCCGTATTCGAATTCGCTATCACCACGTTGAAGCTCGCTTAAGTTACCAGTGTGCTTCATTTCAACGCCGTAGTAATGGTTACCTGTGCTGCCACCAATTTTGATACGGCCTGCCCACTGCTCTGAATCGTGTTTGTATTCTTCACGGAAGTCTAGTGACGCGGCTGAAATGCTACCTGCAAAAAGGGTTGTCGCGATCGCTAAAGCAATTTGTTTTTTAGATGTCATAGTAATGTTCCACTGTAAATAAATTGTATTTCAAAGTGGCGACGCGCATACACGCCGCCCTTTTTAGGGTTTTATTGTTTTGGGTAAAGCAATTCGATATCGCGCTGAGCCCAAACTTCTGCCAAGTTCTTCTTCACTGTGAAGCGGCTAAAGTCAGTTTCGCTTGCCAGTTTCACCCACTCAGGTTTCTCCATCGCCACACCTGCTTTTAGATAGATCGGTGTCATGCGCTCTACGCGGCGTGGATTGTCTTTCGCGGTGTATGGCCAGTCAGACGCAGGATCTTGATAAGTCGCCATTAGCTGAATACCTTGCGCTAATGAGCCACCTTTCTTGTTTTGGTAGTGCCATAGGTCGATGCCCACTTTGTCACCGATTTGAGCGATGCCGACCAATGGATCTAAACTGAAGTAGTGGTAGTGGTAAGCGCGAGTACGTTCGATTTCATGAGGCTGAGAGCCATCTTTTTCGAACTGAGTGTCTACGCGCATCTTGCCTTTTTGAACCATCTGTTTTGCTAAAGGTTCATTACCTAAGAAGTAAGCAATACTCGCGACTTGGAAGTCATACCAAGTGCCATGGTTGTTTGCCGCAGCAGCTTCGCCTTTCGGACCACCTGATAGGTCATCAATGATCAACCAATCTAGGTATTCGCCGTACCATTGTGTAATTTGCTGTTCGTCTTTTTCCGTCCAAGCAGGAGAAAGCGAAAGGATGGCGATTGAGTCCAGCATGCGATCGGCCAGAGTACGCGTATCAATAATGCCGCCACGACGACCTTCTGCACGACCAGGAACACCCTGACCGTAATTCACATTCGGGTTCATCTTAGTTTCATCATTCATGAACCAAGTACGAACGTATTCGATACCTTGTTTTGCGTATTTCTCGTCTTGGCTGAAGTAATAAGCCAATGCCAATGCGCGAACAGAACGAGTGAAGTGACCAATACGTTTAGAATCTGTTTCAGCTGTTTTCGATGCAGGGTTGGTTTTGCCATCGTGACGAACCCAAGGAAGGCCATCTTCTTTCGATTCATCTGGCCACCAGTACGGGCTGATGCTCATGTAATCGTTTTTGCTACCGCTTGGTGGCGTCATGCCTTTCGCCGTTACCGTGAACGGGCCATCTTTCATCGCCAGTTCTGCTTCCTCAATCAGACGGTCGTACGCGTCTTTCATTGAATCGCTCGCTTTATCTGACTGTAAAACAGCGCGGTTTTGTTCAAGCGTTGCTTCATCAAGGAACACAAAGTCTGCAGCAAGAGTGTTAGCACTGAAAAGAATGGCGCTGAGGCAGGTTGCTAGATGTAGAGGTCGTAGGGGTTTCATTATTATCGGCCTTATATCTTGAGTTAAAATACTACAAATATAGTACCTATCCGATGTTGAGCGTTCTGTGAATTAGATCTAATTGTATGATTTATCCGCATTATCAAACTTTATTAAAACCACTAAAGTTCACATTAACTTATTGATATTAAATATATTACCTCTCTTTCTTGCTTATTAATTGTCTTAATATTTAGGCTAAAAATGTGCTCTACCGCATATTTTTGCACCAAATGAGTTCATTTTTATTTGTAATACAATATAATCATTTCAAGTTTTTGAGACACAGAACATCAAATTGCTATTGACGCGCACTTTTTCGCTCTGTCCTTTTCTATATAGAGTCCAATAACAGGTTAAGCATCGCTTGGTTATAGAGATGAAATGAGGAAGGCCGAGGCTATATAAGCAGAGGTCACTTATGTCAGGCTGAAACATAAGTGGATAGAAGAATTAAGTAAGTACAAGAAATAGCAATAGAAGCAAAGTACAGCGAACAAGATGGATGCGACCAGTGAAACTTTCGACATTGAAGAATACTGTTTTGTCATCCCTACTCGCTGTTGCTCAAGTCTTGATGGTTCTAAGCAGCTTGTTGTTGCTTCCAACAGTTGTAGTTCTCATTGGACTTAAATGGCTGTAGCGGTTTGTCTTTTGTAACAGACACTTATAGAGACAAATCAACAAGCTGGTTTCGCTATCAATAGGTAGCAAGCCAAGGAAAACGCTTAACTGGTTGTGACTAATTGAGTTTTTAGGAGTAGTTACTTAAGTGGGAAATGTTTAATACCAATCGGCATAAGTAAAGCGCCGAGATCGATCAGACGAGGATGTTTTGTGTCGATTGGTATAGTTGCTCCCATATCATAACAACACTTTACAGAGCCTAGCTTTGTTGAACTTTGCAATGATTGTCGAAGATCTTACAGCGTAACGTGCTTAGCAGCGATGAGAGATATACCCCTCGAGTATCTTTCAGCTACATCCAGAACCTCGTTTCACTGTTCTATTGCAATCCAACAGAGCCCTTGGCTCAGACGGTATCAATACCGTTTTTCGCCCACGCATTACAGGCATGTCGTGGGCGTTTTTTTATCTGCAATAGTCATACAAATCTGACAATAGTTCACACCTTCTTACTCCGTTATAGCCCTTATTATCTAAGGCTATAAACGCTATTGAACCAATCGAGTGCATGCCAAAGCCATTGATAACTTGTCGTGATATTGACTTGGTGCACCCTTCCCTTTTTGAGTGCAATGTCAATATCCGATCACGATCACTTGTATGATTATTGAAATGACCCATTCCGGATCATTCGTCACGCTTTTGAGTTATTGTACTACAAATAAGCAAACTGATAGTTAGTATTGCCTCAAGACATTAAATAACGATCAAAAGGTCTAAAGATGGAACTCAATACCCTTATTGTAGGCATCTACTTTCTATTCTTAATTGCAATAGGTTGGATGTTCAGAACGTTTACCAATACGACTAGTGACTATTTCCGAGGCGGCGGCAACATGCTTTGGTGGATGGTTGGTGCAACGGCCTTCATGACGCAGTTCTCTGCATGGACGTTTACTGGTGCTGCTGGTAAAGCTTATAACGATGGTTTCGCGGTTGCGGTTATCTTCCTAGCAAACGCATTCGGTTACTTCATGAACTTTGCTTATTTCGCACCAAAGTTCCGCCAGCTACGCGTAGTGACGGTAATTGAAGCGATTCGTATGCGTTTCGGCACCACGAACGAACAAGTCTTTACTTGGTCTTCAATGCCAAACAGTGTGGTATCTGCTGGTGTTTGGTTGAATGCACTGGCGATCATCGCTTCTGGTATTTTCGGCTTTGATATGACAGCAACCATCTGGATTACCGGTTTGGTGGTACTGATGATGTCAGTGACGGGTGGCTCTTGGGCGGTTATCGCGTCTGACTTCATGCAGATGGTCATTATCATGGCGGTAACGGTAACTTGTGCAGTTGTTGCGATCGTTCAAGGCGGCGGCATTACTGAAGTCATCAATAACTTCCCTGTCGCAGAAGGCGGTTCTTTCGTCTCTGGTAACAACCTGAACTACCTAAGCATCTTTAGCATTTGGGCGTTCTTCATCTTTGTTAAGCAGTTCTCTATTACTAACAACATGTTGAACTCTTACCGCTACCTTGCAGCAAAAGACTCGAAAAACGCGAAGAAAGCAGCATTGCTAGCGTGTGTTCTAATGCTAGGCGGTGTATTCATTTGGTTCATGCCTTCTTGGTACATTGCGGGTCAAGGCGTAGACCTATCAGCCGCTTACCCAGATGCAGGTAGCAAAGCAGGCGACTTCGCTTACCTTTACTTCGTACAAGAATACATGCCAGCAGGTATGGTTGGCCTTCTCGTAGCAGCAATGTTTGCCGCGACCATGTCTTCAATGGACTCAGGTCTAAACCGCAACTCTGGTATCTTCGTTAAGAACTTCTACGAACCAGTAGTTCGCCGTGGCCAAGCATCAGAGAAAGAGCTAGTAACGGTATCGAAAATTACGTCAACGGTATTTGGTATTGCCATCATCCTGGTTGCGCAGTTCATCAACTCACTAAAAGGTCTGAGCCTGTTCGACACCATGATGTACGTAGGTGCCTTGATCGGCTTCCCAATGACAATCCCTGCATTCCTTGGCTTCTTTATTAAGAAGACACCTGACTGGGCTGGTTGGGGCACGCTAATTGTCGGTGGTCTTGTCTCTTACGTTGTTGGTTTCGTTATCACTGCTGACATGGTTTCTTCAGCATTCGGTCTTGAGCAGCTTACTGGTCGTGAATGGTCAGACGTTAAAGTCGCGATTGGTCTAGTTGGCCACATTACGCTAACGGGTGGCTTCTTTGTTCTATCAACGCTGTTCTACAAGCCTCTAAGTGAGAAACGTCAGGCAGACGTAGATAAGTTCTTCGACAACCTATCAACACCACTTGTTGCTGAATCTGCAGAACAGAAAGTTCTTGATAACAAGCAACGTCAAATGCTTGGCAAACTCATCGCAGTCGCTGGTGTAGGCGTAATGCTGATGGCGCTACTGCCAAACCCAATGTGGGGACGCTTAGTCTTCATCTTGTGTGGTGCCATTGTTGGTGGCGTTGGTCTGCTACTTGTTAAAGCAGTCGACGACAACGGTACTCAAACCCAACAAGCGGTAACCGAAAGCTAAATCTGCCTTATGAAGCGGTTGTACTCAGCCGCTTCATTCTTCCCTTATCACTCAGGTCTATTTGTTTACTTTTTTGTTAAGTCCGTTGCGGTTGAGACATTAAATAACCAGCGAATTTAACAAAGAAATAATCATACAAAATAAGCAAAATGTATAACCAAAGTTTCTTGTTGAAACGATAAGCGAATGTAATTAACGGGGTTCCATACTGACAAAGCTCATCATAAGTTATTGAATAATCGATTTTAAGTTCACAACAATCAGTTCTTGCAGATAGAATCAGAAGAATGTACTGGGTCAATCCGATTTCCAGTATTAATCACTTCATCACACAATTGAATTATTGTAGTACAAATAAATAATCGAACGGATAATATATCTGGCAGAAATCAATGACTATGAGAAGGTCGAAAAATGGAACTCAATACCCTGATTGTTGGCATCTATTTCCTATTCCTCATTGCGATAGGCTGGATGTTTAGAACATTTACAAGCACCACCAGTGACTACTTCCGCGGGGGCGGCAACATGCTGTGGTGGATGGTAGGCGCAACGGCGTTTATGACCCAGTTCAGTGCTTGGACATTTACTGGTGCGGCCGGTAAAGCGTACACCGATGGCTTCGCTGTAGCGACTATCTTCTTAGCGAATGCGTTCGGTTACTTGATGAACTACCTGTACTTCGCACCGAAATTCCGCCAGCTGCGCGTTATCACGCCGATTGATGCGATTCGCATGCGCTTTGGTCGCTTTAACGAGCAAGTATTCACTTGGTCTGGCATGCCAAGCAGCGTGATTTCTGCGGGTATCTGGTTGAATGGTTTGGCGATCATCGCATCGGGCATTTTCGGCTTCGATATGACAACCACCATTTGGATCACGGGTTTAGTGGTGCTGATGATGTCCGTAACGGGCGGCTCTTGGGCGGTTATCGCATCTGATTTTATGCAAATGGTCATCATCATGGCAGTTACGGTTACGTGTGCTGTGGTAGCAGTAGTAAAAGGGGGCGGGATTACGGAAATCATTGCGAACTTCCCTGTTCAAGAAAACGGCTCTTTCGTAACGGGTAACAACCTGAACTACCTCAGTATTTTTGGTATCTGGGCAGTGTTCATTTTCTTAAAACAGTTCTCTATAAACAACAACATGTTGAACTGTCACCGTTACCTAGCTGCAAAAGACTCTAAGAACGCGAAGAAAGCGGCATTGCTTGCGTGTGTACTAATGACAGTGGGCGTATTTATTTGGTTTACCCCTTCTTGGTTCATTGCAAGCCAAGGTGTTGACCTATCGGCGCACTACCCAGATGCAGGTTCAAAAGCAGGTGATTTTGCTTACTTGTACTTTGTTGAGCAATACATGCCAGCGGGCATGGTTGGTCTGCTGATTTCTGCGATGTTTGCAGCGACGATGTCGTCAATGGACTCAGGTTTGAACCGTAACTCAGGCATCTTCGTGATGAACTTCTACTTGCCGATTCTGCGCCCGAACGCGACAGAAAAAGAGCTGATGATCGTATCGAAAATCACCTCTACCTTCTTCGGCATCGCGATCATCTTGATTGCTCTGTTCATCAACTCGCTAAAAGGTCTGAGCCTGTTCGACACCATGATGTACGTTGGCGCGTTGATTGGTTTCCCAATGACGATTCCCGCGTTCTGTGGCTTCTTCATCAAGAGAACACCGGACTGGGCTGGCTGGGGCACATTGGTGGTAGGTGGCATCGTGTCTTACACGGTTGGTTTTGTCATCACACCGGAAATGATTCAAAACTGGTTTGATCTTCAGCCTCTAACAGGTCGTGAATGGTCAGATCTAAAAGTTGCGGTTGGTTTGATTGGTCACTTGGTGTTTACCGCAGGCTTCTTTGCTCTGTCGACACTGTTCTACAAACCGCTTGAAGAGAAACGCCAACAAGACGTTGACCGCTTCTTCAATAACTTAGCAACACCGTTGGTTTCTGACTCAACGGAACAGAAAAAACTGGATAACAAACAACGCCAAATGTTGGGTTCGTTGATTGCTGTGTCTGGTGTGGGTGTGATGGCGATGTTCTTACTGCCTAACCCATTCTGGGGACGCATGATTTTCGTGTTCTGTGGTGTGATTGTTCTTGGCGTCGGCGTGGCGCTGATGAGAGCAGTCGATGGCAACGCAGAGCGCGCTTCTGAGGGGGCTCCGATAACGGAGAACTCATAACGAGAAACAAGCGGTTGAGTATTCAACCGCTTTTTGTGCTTCTACAAAGAGATACATTATGAAAAAAACAATGCTTGCTGGCGTGGTTGCCGCGTCCATTTCTGCCCTGACCCTAGTAGGTTGTAACACTTCACCTTCTCAAACGACAGAAGCTGCGGCTCCCGCTGTTGTTGAAACCGCAGTGAATGACATCACTCGCGATTACTTGCTTGCTACGGATCGCTTAAACACAGTGGATGGCAGCGCACTTGAAGCGCAACCAGCAGACGCTGTGCAAGCATTGAAACAACAGATGGAGAATGCCGAAGACGGTACAACAATTACGATTCCTGCGGGTAAATACGCGGATCTTGATATCGTCACGGTGAAAGCCAACGACATTACCATCAAGGCGGAGCAACCTGGCAGCGTTTGGCTAACGGGTTTGGCTCAGCTTCGCCTTGAAGGTAACAACATCACTGTCGACGGTTTGGTGTTTACCGAAGGCGGCCCAGCTGAACGTTTCGGCGGCGTGCGTATGATGGGTAACAACAACACTTTGCAAAACTCTACGTTCTACTACTTCAACCACGCTTACGAATACCAACCAGACGAACGTCGCTCTGAATACCCGAAATACTTGTGGGTTTCACTTTGGGGTAAAGATGGCAAGGTGATCAATAACCGTTTTGAAGGTAAGCAAAAGCGCGGCACCTTAATTGGCGTACAAAAAGACGACACACCAGATAACCACCTTATTGCTAACAACATTTTCTTGGACCAAAAACCAAACCAGTTCAATGAATTCGACATCAAAGAAGCGATTCGCTACAACGGCAACAGCTGGGAAGCGATTCGAATTGGTGACTCTAAATCTTCTCAATGGGCATCAAACTCTAAGTTCACCAACAACCTGATGATTGATATGGATGGTGAGCGTGAGCTGATTTCGATTAAGTCAGGCGGCAATGAAATCTCTGGCAACACCATCTTTGAAAGTGCCTCTCTGATTTCTCTTCGTCACGGTAAAGCGAACGTGGTGAAAGACAACGTGATTCTAGGTAATGAAAAACTGCTGACTGGCGGTATGCGTATTTATGATGAAGACCACGTGATTGAGAATAACTACATCACTGGCACGCGCGGTCGTGATGGCAAGATTGAAGGCAATGCGGATCTACGTGGCGGCATCGTGATCAACACCGGCATCATTGATGTAGCAAACGGCGAGCAACTAGACCAAGCAGTGAAAGGCAAAGAGCTCAACAAACAATGGACACCAAAGAACATCACCATTCGTAACAACACCCTTGTAGATACGGAATGGGGCATTGTCTACGGCAACCAAACGCACCGTGTGAGCCTGTTCAACAACAGTGAAGTGAAGAACATTTTCGCTGGCGTGGACGTTCACTTCGACAGCAACGTGGTTGATAACCACCAGCAAGAGCAATTCGTGAGTGTACGCGCGACAGAAGAGTTGCCGCTGGTGAATCCTACCTACAACAACGAAGTCTACGTCGGCACGGTGACTAACGCAGAGCAAATCGCTTCTTACTCGGTAGAGCTACCAAAAAGCGAACAAGTGAAAGGCTTTACTCAATACCAAGGCGTTGGTGCGGATACGAGCAAGCTATCTGTGGTAACGGCGGAAACAGCAGGGCCTGATTACCTCCTTTCAAACGCTCAAAAGTAATTCTGCTTTAGAGTTTGCTTCCAGTCTGGTGATACAAGCCAGACTGGTTTTCCTCTCCTTTCACCAGTAACCCCACAATAACTGAAGAAAATTTCACCACCCTACTGTCTCCCAAGATTGAGTTGTGGTTTAATTGTATGACAATTATAAAACTCTTTTCTTTTGCTGCGGATACACTCATGGATGCTGTTTTACATCAGTTGCAATTCTCGTTGTCGATCACAGGCCCCATCTGCTTAATGCTGGTATTGGGCGTTATCTTCAAACGCATTGGGCTTATCAACGACAACTTTATCGAAGTCGGTTCTAAACTGGTGTTTCAGGTCACGCTACCTGCGATGTTGTTCTTGAGTATCGTCGTCTCCGAGCATGATTTCTCTGCGGCTAGCGGCTTCGTCAATTACGGCATTGTTGCCAGCATCGCGTTTTTCATCTTCACTTTTATCTCCGTCAAACTGTTCTTCAAATCTTCACCCGACCAAGGCGTTTTAATCCAAGGTGGCTTTCGTGCCAATACGGGCATCATCGGCATTGCGTATGTGGCGAATGCTTACGGTTCACAAGGTGTCGCTCTAGCCGCGCTTTATGTTGCGGTGACCACCTTTATCTATAACGTGCAAGCGGTGATTTGTTTGTCTCCAAAAGGGGCAACGTCTGGATCTCAAGCCGCCAAAATGATGGTGAGAACCTTAACGCGCAACCCACTGATCATCGCAATCGTCTCTGGCATGGTGTTCTACCTTCTGTCGATTCCGGTTCCGGATGTGGCGATTGATGCCGGTAACTATCTATCGAAGATGACGCTTCCCCTTGCACTCTTGTGTACCGGTGGCTCACTCGATCTAAGTTTGATGAAGAAAGAGAAAGGACCATCTTGGTTTGCTAGCAGCTACAAACTGATCGTTGCCCCTACCGTGATAACAACAGGCGCGTATTTAGTTGGCTTTAGAGGGATTGAGCTTGGCATTCTGTTCTTTATGAACGCCTCTCCTGTGGCGGCAGCAAGTTATGTCATGGCACGTTCGATGGGAGGAAACTCCGTCTTAGCAGCGAACATCATTGCTTTAACAACCGTGCTTTCAACAATCACTTGCACATTGGGTATTGTCATCCTTAAGAGTTACAGTCTCATTTAATCGAAACATATACCCAAGTGGGAGATATCGGCATACGCTTCCCTTTAATTAACCGATATAATGCGCTAAAAAATAAGGATTTCTAGAATGAAGCTCATCGCATTATGTTTAGGTGCGTGTTTAAGTGTTGTTAGCCTTGCCGCGAATGCCTCTTCAACGACATATGTTCGCTATCAACACCTCGGAAAAATCGGATACGGTAAGCTCGTTGAAGACTCAATTTATCCTCTTAAGGGGGATATTTTCTCTGACTCATCCCTTTCATCCCGAAAAATGTCTGTCCGTGATGTAAACCTGTTACTTCCAACTAAGCCTGAAAAAGTATTCGTTGTTCAAGCCCAAAAACAGCTTGGTGAAACACAAGCAAACGATTATCAATTTTCGTTTAAACTCCCCTCAGCCTTAATTTCGAAAGGTGTTCCTATTCAAATACCAACCGATGCGAAGAACATAGAGTATTCCAGCTCCTTAGTCGTCGTGATAGGAAAGCAAAGTAAGAACATCGATACCAAGCAAGCGTCAGCCGCTATATTTGGACTCACCGTTGGGGGCGATCTTACGGAACCAAACTGGCTGCAGCGTGATGCCCATTCGTTAAGAGCCAAAAGTGCCGACGGTTTTGCCCCAATTGCGAATGAGATCGTTCGCGGACTCGATTTCACCCGGATTCATGTTTCTTCGAAAATCAACGGTAAAGCAATTAACGATGATGCCTTGGCAGAAATGACCTATTCTCCAGCAGAAGTTGTGAGTGAACTCAGCCAGTATTTTACACTCAAACCAGGCGATTTAATTTACATCGACTTACCAACTCACACTGTTGAAGTGAAAGATAACGATGTCGTTTCTGTTTCACTCAACGGCATCGTTAAAGTTGAAAACAAAATTATGTTTTAACCGATACAAAAAAGCCGAACAGCAGTCACTGTTCGGCTTTTTATTTCATCTAACATCAAATAGATAGGGAATAATCCACTCATCTCATCTAAGCTAAAAAATTGGTTCATCGCGGCTTTCC
>NZ_MDAW01000137.1:0-56152 GCF_002875385.1 Vibrio sp. 10N.222.52.B12
CCGATTTACGCAACAAAGCCTATCTAACATCGTGTTGTCTTGGATTAGAGCATTGTCCACTACTACATAAACTTGCCCGTTTTCAATCATCACGGAGTTAACGGCTTGGTCGGAACATTTTACTGAGATATCAGCAGCAAATGCAGTTTGGCTGGCAAGCGCAGCTGCGCCTACTAGAAGAGAAGTAATGGTTCTTTTCATTGTATTTTCCTAGGGTTGAATAGACGTTATTGCGTAAAGGTTGGAAGGTTATCTTCAGACAGGCCACTGCCTTTGGCGAAGTCGTTATGACGAGAGACGCGCTTGACGTTCCAGTAGGTTAAGTCTTGGTCAAAGCGCTTGGCGCCGGAGAACATGCGATCCATGTTGGTAACATGGGAAGTATCCCAGCGGCTGATGTCTTGATTGAAGTATTGGTCTTTAGCGAACAGGTCGCTCATGTCCGTCACATGGCTGGTGCAGAGTAGGATGTTGCCATCCAAAAAGTTTTGCCAGTAGTCTGAATTGCGGATTAGCGTGTCATTTACGACCACAAACAATTCGTCTTCTTGAACCATCACGGTTCCTGGTTTGTTTGATTCGCAAGTCACCGTTTCTGGTTCACTGGCAAAGGTTTGGCTACAACTTAGTAGCGCGCAGGCGGAAATAATCGAACGTAACTTCATGATTAAGATATCCGTGTCTTATAAAACGAATCTCGATCATATAAAAAGCACTTTTGTCAGTTTCACTAATAGAGGCTTTAAATTAACTAAATCAGTAAAAATGCATTCCCTAGCCCAATAAATACCTCACAGTAATAACATAATTCATTATAAAGAGAGCGCTTTGTGAGATATTCCGATAATTGTGCTGAATATCATCAGTGCATTTTCCAACCTTTACTTAATTAACGACTATTCACCGTATCAGTACACGTATTAGGTATTTCGTTTTCTAGAGCAAAAAAAAGAGCCGCAAACTGCGGCTCTTAATCTATCTATTTCTATTTAAGCAAAAACTTATTCTTTGCCGAATACGTTGTTTTCTTGCTCTTGTACGCGGATGAACGTAGTACGCTTAGTTAACTCTTTAAGCTTAGCTGCACCTACGTAAGTACATGTTGAGCGAACACCGCCAAGGATGTCTTGGATAGTACCGTGAACGCTGCCACGGAATGGTAGAAGTACGGTTTTACCTTCAGCTGCTCGGTAGCCTGCAACACCACCAGAGTGCTTGTCCATCGCGCTCTTCGACGACATTCCATAGAATTTCATGAACTGCTTGCCGTCTTGTTCGATCACTTCGCCGCCTGACTCTTCGTGACCTGCTAGCATACCTCCTAGCATTACGAAGTCAGCGCCGCCGCCGAATGCTTTTGCAACGTCTCCCGCACATGAACAGCCACCGTCACCAATGATCATGCCGCCAAGGCCGTGTGCAGCGTCACCACATTCGATGATTGCAGAAAGTTGAGGGTAACCAACACCTGTTTTAACACGTGTAGTACATACAGAGCCTGGGCCGATACCCACTTTAACGATGTCTGCGCCCGCTAGGATTAGCTCTTCACACATGTCGCCAGTCACTACGTTACCTGCAGAGATAACTTTATCTGGGAATGCAGCACGTACACGTTGTACGTACTCGACTAGGTGCTCTGAGTAACCGTTCGCGATATCGATACAGATGAAGATAAACTCATCAGAGATCGCCATGATGTCTTTGGTTTTTTGGAAGTCTGCATCAGACGTACCAGTAGACACCATTACGTTGTTTAGCGTTGTTTTGTCAGCTGTTTTCGCAAACTCTGCCCAGTCTTCTACTGTGTAGTGCTTGTGAACAGCGGTCATTACACCATGCTCTGCTAGTGCCTTCGCCATTGCGAAGCTACCAACCGAATCCATGTTCGCCGCAATTACAGGTACACCAGACCATTGACGGCCACTGTGCTTGAATGTAAAATCGCGGGTTAAATTTACTTGAGAACGGCTTTTAAGGGTTGAACGTTTCGGGCGAAACAGTACATCTTTGAAACCTAACTTAAGTTCTTGTTCGATACGCATTGTGTAATTCCTTGATTCATATGTATATGTGTCATCTCAGAGTGCGTAGTGAAGTCGTTGGCAGACGAGTTCACTGTTCTTCGGACACAAAAAAACCGGAGCGTTGGCAGACGCTCCGGTTTTCAGCATTATAGGTCGTGATTTATTTCCTACAAGTCTGATATTTGATTTTTTTTTGTGATACCATCTTGGAAATCGCATATAAAAAACACCCCACCACTCTCCAAAATCATAACTTTGTTAACAATATCAAACAGTTAAAACCGCCCTTCATTTAATCCTTTGCGCAAACCTTTGCGTTAAACAACGGGGATTTTACCGTTCAACCTCTCATAAACGGTCAAAATTACACCAAACGATACTTATTAGTCGGTTCGTACAAGAATAATTTTCTAATTTTTTTCACGTTTCACATCACTTTTCTGCCACTTTTTTGAGTGTATCACGCACGCACTAGCTCTCTGTGACGTTTATAGCGCATCGAAGTGATTCAATAACATCACTTGCTAATAACCCAATTTCGCCTTTTTGTTGAACATTAATGTCCGCAGCGTGACTATGGAGCATCACTCCCAAACGTGCAGCAACAGCAATAGGTAACCCTTTGGCAAGCAGTGCGGCAATTACACCGGATAACACATCCCCCATACCGCCACTGGCCATTCCCGGATTTCCGGCAAGACAAATGTACATTCTCACACCATCATAGATAAGCGTACCCGCCCCTTTAAGAACAACAACACCACCATAACGTTCATGAAGTTGTCTTGCGGCGGCAAAACGGTCTTGCTCTATGTCCTTTGTAGAGACATTGAGTAAACGTGCTGCCTCTCCGGGGTGTGGCGTCATCACGCGTTGCTCATCTCGTAAAACCACTACGTCGTTACGCTGATTCAGCATCGCGAGAATATTGAGTCCGTCTGCATCAACGACTTTCAGTTTGTGCTGCTGAGATAAGTATTGATAGGCTTGATGCGCCCATTCATCCTCACCGAAACCAGGACCGAAAGCCAAGACATCCGCCCAACGTGTCCGTTTAATCAGTTCGTTATCTGCCTCTTTTAACTCATCAAAAGTAATAGCCTGACTCATGACTTCTGGCACACCAACTTGCAGTGGCAACAATGAGCTTGGATGTGTGACAGAGGCGGTTAACCCAGCCCCTGTTCTTACCGCGGCGGAGGCACATAAACGAATAGCACCGGACATCCCTTGATTGCCGCCTATACATAAGAGCTTGCCATTATTCCCTTTGTGGGCTGTGGCTTTTCTTTTTGGTAATAGCCTTTTGATGATTTGATGGTCAATGCCCAACGCACTTTCTTCTTCAATCGACTCAAACTCAACGTTTACACCCAAGCCAGAAAAATGCAGCTCACCAACGTAGTCTCTCGCCTGCCCTGTGCATAAGCCTTGCTTCACACCAATAAAGGTCACCGTATGATCCGCTTGTATGGCGTCTCCGAGCACAGCACCGGTGTCCGCACTTAAACCAGAAGGAATATCGATGGAGATGACTGGACAGTGGATTTGGTTTATCTGATCGATATAACGACGATATTCGTGTCTCACTTCTCCATTTAACCCCGTTCCTAACATGGCGTCTATAATCACATCGGCTTCCAATAACGCGGTGTGCCAATCATCCCAACTGCTGATTTCACCATCAACCGTCTGCCAGTCTTCAAACGCTCTTAAGGCATCGCCTTTTAAGGCTGTAACATTATCGAATTGAAATACTCGTACTTTGAGCTGTGCTTGTTTTGCCAATGTAGCAAAGACATAGCCATCGCCCCCGTTGTTGCCTTTACCACAAACAACCAAGACTGTTCTTGCTCTGGGGTACAAATGAAGAAATCGTTCATATACTGCCATACCTGCGCGTTGCATCAGGCTATACATAGAGACGCCCACCATTTGAGCTGCGATGACCTCTCCTTTTCTGACTTGTTCTGCAGTGTAGAGTTTAAGAGCGAGATTAAAGTCCATTTTGATCTTCTACGTATTGGGGGAACACGATTTAAGTATACAAAAAAGCCGAGGCGAACCTCGGCTTTTACCATGCTTATTTTTTCAAGCTTACTTTTGGTCTTTCACCATCAAGGCTTCTGCGGTCGCATCTTGAATCGACAGGAACAACGAATTGATTTTCCCTGTTGGGGTACGCATTGGATTTAGCGTCACGTTTTGGTACATAAACTCGGCCTGTTGAGTGACAGGACGAACGTTGCGACATCGGAACAAATACGGACGCTGACGCCAAGTAATAAAACTGCGACAACCCAAATCGTAGACAGGTTTCGTCTTAAGCTTAAACCACTCTTGTGGGATTTCAGGGAAAATATCGAAGATAGAGCGGCCAATCGCCTCGTGTGATTGTAAACCACTGTGATGAGTCATAAACCCGTTCCACACTTGCACGTTATATTCTTTATCTATAACGACCAAGCCCATATCGACATTCTGCACCATGTCGACCATCCAATGGAATTGTTCAAATTCTGCAGGTAGATTCAGCATTAGAAGTCCTCCATCAAGTACGACAGTTTGTTATCCAGCAACGGTAATGATTCATCCACGAACATAAACAGAAGATCACAACGAATTGAAGTGCCTTCGATGTTGTAGCTCACTTCAAAGGTCATGGTACGACTGAACGCGCCCGTGGTTGATTCGATAATAGAGTCAATCGAGATATGCTGGCCGAGCAAAACTGGAGGACTTTGGAAAAATCGGACTTCAGATTGCTCGCCTAAACCATTCAAGAAAGAACCAACCAGAATGTTGGAGATATCCATCAACAGTTCGAGCTCTTCTAACTCTTCACTGTCTGCTGGCACCTTCATCAGTTTCTTAAGATCAGAAACACTGGAGTCACTCAAGAGTACGAGAGCTTCACCCGCGATCCCTTCACCACAAAAACCTTGGCACACACCAGAGACGTTGTCTTGTGATGCCAAATCACGTAAAGCCATGTGAAGCTCGCTGACTTCGAAGATGTTTACGTTCGGTAATGGAAGTTGAACAAACACATCGAAATGACGTGCTAGGGCATCCGCTGCCCGGCCAATAGAAACGTTCGCCACTTCCATATAAATATCGCGGCGACGTAAAATCGGCAGCTCAAGCGTGATAGGAGTGATCACCTGAGGGCGTTGATCAGGTTCGACAAGCTCTCTTAACGTCGCCTTAAGCTCATCTTTTCCAATTGGCTTTTGAATAAACGCTTTAGCACCAAGCGCGAATACACGCTCTTTCGCTTTTGGTTGGATATCACCAGACACAACGACGACGGGCGTCTGGATGCCAAGGCGCTTCATATTTTCTAATGTTTCAAACCCATCCATCTCTGGCATGGTCAAATCTAGAAACATCAGTTTGAATTCTTTTTGCGCGAGTTCTTCAAGCGCGTTTTTACCGTGAATGGCAAATGTCACGTCTGCATTTAATGTTGCTGGCAGTGATCTTGCCATCTGTTTGCGTGCTAACGCTGAGTCATCACAGATGAGTACAGGAAAAGACATTCAACCACCTTTAAATATTCAACAATCTGCGCAGGAGTCTATCAGATTGTTCGTGCGATACAGACAAAGAGTTGTCGTTTTTTGTTTACTGGGTAAGCATACGCAATATGAATAGATGAGTGAACCTGAGAAAGCAACTATTCCTAAATTCACGGCACATTTAGTGACATAAAACATGAGTGATTAAAACTTCTACAGCCCTTGATACGCAAAGGGTTGCGCTACCTAGAGCAAAATCACTCAAACCGAAAATGAAAAAGGCACCCTATGTTAGAGTGCCCTGCCAATAGTTCATTTGTATCGCTTTGAAGTGTGCTTTCTATGGCACACCGTGACCTTTTGATGCAACCCAAACTCGATACCACTGCTCACGAGTCAATTCAATGTCGAGCGCATTCACCGCTGCTTGTACACGCTCAATCTTACCTGAGCCAATGATTGGCATCGGTTTTGATGGTAAGCGACGAATCCAAGCGTAGATCACTTCGTCGATGCTATTTGCACCGACTTCTTCACGAATGGCTTCCAGCTCGTTACGAATACGAACGGCTTGTTCGCTGTCGCCGGTAAAGATAGCGCCGCCGCCTAAGCATGACCAAGCCATTGGACGAGTACGAAGTGCTTGCATTTGGTCGAGTGTGCCATCGTGAGCAACCTCGAAGTTAAGCGGGTTAATTTCCACTTGGTTAGTCACAAGAGGCTTACCTAAACGCGATTGCAATAGTTCGAATTGACGAGGCGAAAAGTTAGACACACCAAAGTGCTTCACTTTACCGACTTTATGTAGCTCAGTGAATGCTTCTGCGACTTCGTCTGCATCCATCAATACGTCGGGACGGTGAATCAACAGGACATCAATTTCATCCACTTTTAGTCGCTCAAGCGAATTATTCACCGATTGATAAATGTGCGCCGCACTTGTGTCGTAGTGGTTGATCTTACGCTCTGGCGTTTTGTCACCACACAAGTTGATATCACACTTAGTGACTATTTGAATTTGCTGACGAACACTTTTTTCTAATGCTAGAGCTTCGCCAAACAACGCTTCACATTCGTAATTACCATAGATATCTGCGTGATCGACGGTGGTAATACCTAACTCAATATGTTGCTTTAGGAATGACAGACGCTCTTGAGCCGTCATGCCCCAATCTACTGCACGCCAATATCCTTGAACCAGTTCAGAAAACTCTGGACCGTTTGGTGCAGTCACTACTTTTGCAACCATGGGTTTTCTCCTTTTCTTAATCTGCTTTCATCCTAGTCTTGTTTTACCGTGGGCTCAACGGGTAAACTTTCGCAATTCGAACTGGAGTACGAATTATGTCTTTTGCCCAACGATTAGCGACTTTAATTGGCGAAGAGAGCATCAGTGGTTTTGCTCGACGCGTCGATGTTTCTGAGGCGATGATTCGGAAATATCTGAAAGGCAGTGAACCAAGCTTAGCCAAAGCGAATCAAATCGCCATGCGAGCCAACTGTTCATTGGAATGGTTAGCCACAGGGTGCGGCTATTTATACCGTCAAGCGGAAGTAGTAGACATGGAGGCCTATAAACTAGCCTTCCAACACGTGATGAATGAAACGATATCAGAAGAGGAAGAAGCCAAGCACCGTAAGCTGGTAGCGGGTTATCAGTACCTACGAGCACACAAAAAGTCAGATGGTTTTTTGGATGAATCCGCGATGGCGACCTTTCTTGCCCTACATAATGAATCTAAAGGCGAGTGATGGTTAACTCTAGCATCTCACCATCACTCGTTAAATTAGCCTTAACTTTTGGCAACGATGCTTCAAATTCTTGAGCCCGTAGCCAATCGAGTGTTCTAGGTGCGTCTTGAGGATATTGATTCATAAGCAATACGACGTCCCTATCTACCGATTCAGGCGATTGCTGTTGTAGTGCTTCACGTACATCATAATGCTCGTCCCCTATATCAAGCGCACTTACCACAAAACCGTCTTTTCTCAAATTCAGAATAAGATCACTCAACGTTTGCGCGTCATATGCCGCTAAAAACGATAAAGTCATGCTCTGATTTCTTAAGGTTAGCTCACCATAAAGCGCTATATTGTAATAATAAAACTCATCTAAACACATGACCGTCATTTGATTGAAGGCATCACATTCATACCATTCACCACCTTGCTTTATCACTTCTCTTACCTCTGTCAACGGCTTATCGGACAACAATGCCTGCCACCAAAAGCCGTTCGCAAATGAAACATGAGTGTGGAAAAAAACAATGAGTGAAAAGCAAGTGACAGCAGATAAGGAAAGACGCGACATGATTGAGTTTTCTGTTCTTCAGTGAGGTTGAGACTCGAAGATCATTACGGTTTGAAAGAAAAATGACAAGGTCAGAGGTCGAAGTTTGGCAACAAAAAAGCGGACCTTCTAGCCCGCATCAATCTTGTATAAAGCCTGAATAGCGTAATCCCTCACGCTGAGAACCATTACAAAATACAAGATATCACACCCTTTACATTAATCAACACTCCATACTGTATTTTTAGACAATACAGAAATTTAGTAGCAGGCATTAAAAAGGCGCACTTTTGCGTGCGCCTCTGCCTCGTGACTCAATCGTGAGTATGCGAATCGGGAAGTCTATTGATGCATCCCGAACAAATAACGAGGAATTTCTGTAGGGTTTGAATCCATCCAAATTGTGTGTAAAACCTCACATCCCTCCTTCTGAAGCAGTCATGTTGCTTTACACTTAAAGCATGGTTCATTTTGCTCAGAAAACAAGGCGACCCAATAAAAAAATGTCGTCATATATGGGATCAATAGCACAATATTTATCAATATTTGGACAAAGGAGACTTGAACCGCTCAATAGTGGAAAGCTAAATTGCATCTTTATTGATTAGGTCTAGACTCTCGTCAGCGTATAATTTCTTTCGTCCCTTCCAACTTTATTTTCAGGAGAATCTGTTAATGACCAAACGCGAGAGAATTGTTAAATCTGTGTTAGCGCACGTACCGAAAGATGCGATTAACCAGTTTGTCTCTCGAGGGTCAACGCCAACATCATTCTCCGTTCTCGTTATGGCTGCAGTCGTTGGCACGTTAGCCGGCCTTGTTGGTACTTATTTTGAAATCGCCGTTCACTTTGTATCAGAGACTCGTACCGAGTGGCTTAAAAGTGAAATTGGCAGCGTGTTACCGCTTTGGCTTGCCGCTATTTTGATCAGTGCAACGCTCGCTTTCATTGGTTACTACCTTGTACACCGCTTTGCCCCAGAAGCCTCCGGCTCAGGCATCCCTGAGATTGAAGGCGCGATGGACAATATTCGCCCCGTGCGTTGGTGGCGAGTCATTCCCGTAAAATTCTTTGGCGGCATGGGTGCTTTAGGCTCAGGTATGGTGTTAGGCCGCGAAGGTCCTACCGTGCAGATGGGCGGTGCGGTTGGCCGTATGGTCACTGACATTTTCAGAATTAAGGATGACGATACTCGACACTCGCTTTTAGCATCCGGAGCGGCAGGCGGCTTGGCCGCAGCGTTCAACGCACCGTTGGCTGGTATTATGTTTGTGGTTGAGGAAATGCGTCCTCAATTTCGCTACTCATTAATTTCTATTCGCGCAGTGATCATCTCTGCGATCATGGCGAACATTGTCTTCCGGGCGATTAATGGCCAAGAAGCGGTGATTACCATGCCGCAGTATCAATCACCAGAGCTGCAATCATTATGGTTGTTCTTATTACTGGGTTCGCTCTTTGGCGTGTTTGGAGTGGTCTTCAATAAACTGATCACCATTGCACAAGACAGCTTTGTTGCACTTCACAAGAATGACCGTAAACGCTACTTAATCACGGGGACCATCCTCGGCGGCGTATTTGGCTTATTACTGCTTTACGTACCTCAATTAACCGGCGGCGGTATTGGGTTAATCCCTGATATCACGAATGGCAACTACTCTATCTCTATTTTAGTAATGTTGTTTGTTGGCCGTGTCATCACCACCCTACTTTGTTTTGGTTCTGGCGCGCCTGGTGGTATCTTCGCACCGATGTTGGCTTTAGGTACTTTATTCGGCTATGCGTTTGGGGCAAGTGCAGATATGTTGTTGCCGTCTCTCACTATCGAGCCGGGGGTGTTTGCTATTGCTGGTATGGGTGCGTTGTTTGCAGCAACTGTACGTGCACCAATCACTGGTATCTTGCTCGTTATCGAGATGACTAATAACTACTATTTGATCCTGCCTCTCATTATTACAAGCTTAGGTGCCGTAATTGTGGCTCAATTACTTGGCGGACAACCAATTTACAGCCAGTTACTACATCGTACGCTTAAAAATGACAAGTTACGCCAACAGGACCTACCTGAAAATCAGGGCTAACGTTACATCCCCCAATTGACGGCAAGGTGCTTGGGTATAAAGGCTCCAAATAATCTTTCATATAGAAGATTCATTTGGAGTCAGTAATTTTGCGTTTTTGCAACTCTCGAACTCATTTCGCTACCAAACTCACAAAACTCCCATTCGTTGATATTTACCCAGCACATTTAAGGGTATCGATGCGTGAAACTTGATACTATCTTCGAACAGAAATAGAGCAATTCATCCAAATATCGGATAGTCCTAGGACAACATCCATTCACTGGATTCATACAATATCAATTCGGAGTAGATTTGAACTGGAAAAGACTTGTGCAGTTTTACAGTGTTCCGCCCTCACAAGCGGCATTAGCACTGGGCATGATCGGACTTGGCCAAGCTTGGGCGCTCTATGTACCAGATATCGGTGAACCTATACGCCCTTTCCTCGCTGCACTAGGCGCGCTTCTTCTCACTCCGGTTCTATTGAAATACGCAACCAGCCCACGTTTGTTTATGGCAGACATCAAGCATCCTCTTAGCGGCAGTTTGATGGCGCCAATGAGCATGGCATTGTTGATGCTGTGCGACTATCTCGCTGCCGTCGAACCGATTATTGCTTACCCACTGTGGTTCATGGCCGTTGCGTTGCATTTTACCATGATGGTAATGTTCTTCGGTTTTCAGATAATGAACTTCAAAATGTCGAATATCGTCCCGAGTTGGTTCTTATATCCGGTGGGGTTGATCAGTTCTTCACTTGCGGGGTCTCAGTTTGGTCACAATGTCTTTTCTGAAACCTTGGCAATGATGTGTATTGGCATTTACTTCTTTATGCTGCCATTAGTGTTGTATCGCCTTGTTTTCTTTGGCTCTCTCCCCCGTAGAGCACGTCCAACCCTTGCGATCATGGCCGCACCAGTCAACTTATCTCTTGCGGCTTATTTGGTTAACTTCGGAAGTCCAGACCCTATCCTAACTGGCGCATTGGCTGGCATCGCTATTACGATGACATTGTTGATTTACTTGTGTTACTTCCGTTTATTGCGTCTTAAATTCCAACCGTCTATTGCGGCCGTGACCTTCCCTTCCGTTATTAGTGCTATTGCGATGCATCGTCTCACCACTTTTTTTGCTGAGTCTCATCCCCATTGGCATTGGTTGCACGATTTTGGATTCCTAGAGTTAAGCATTGCCACTGTGCTTGTCGTTTGGGTTTCTGCTGGTTATGTAAAAATGTACTGGCCAGAACTGGTAAGAACGCCTTCAAAACAGACATAAAAAAACGACCTCATTGCGAGGTCGTTTTCTTTTGTTCTTAGCAAGCTCATATCCCGATAAACATTACTCGATGCACATTAGCTGATGCATTGAGTTAGCCTATAAACTTGGCCATAAAGTTGCTGATATTGGTCATGCTTGATGCCGCCATCACCACGACAATTGCAACGCCCGTCAGCGTTAAGTAGGCTGGGTGTTTGTAGTCACCTACGATGTCTTTTCTGCGTGTCGCCACCAGCACTATACCCAATACGATTGGCAGGATAATACTGTTAACAAGGCCAGCCAGCATTAGCAGCAGAATCGGCATGTTCATCGTCACAGTGCCAAGCGATGTGATGATAATGAAACCGACACACCACGCTTTCTCGTTGCGAGCCACAACTGGGAAGAGTGTTTTGATAAGGGAAATCGCCATGTACGAGTTGCCCACAACTGAGGTAATCGAAGCAACAAACAACACCAAACCAAAAATAAAGTAACCGACCTCTCCCGCGCCTTGACGAAACGCGTCTGCGGCTGGGTTTGCAGAATCCAAAGTCGCGCCTGTTGCAATCACACCGAACACTGCCATAAACAATAGGATGCGAATTACCACGGCAATTGAAATACCGGCCCAAGCTGCCGTCTTGATAACGGGTACGTTCTCTTTACCTTGCAAGCCGATATCAACCAAACGCTGTGCGCCTGTGTAATAGCCACCTACTGCGCCACCAACGATCGTTAGCGTCGGTAATAGCAGGCTGCCAACATCAGTAGGCATTATTGCTGCGCTCAAGGTCTCCCCCATTGGCGGTAAACTGGTCATCGCAACGTACGCAATTAAGATGATCATAAACAAGCCAAGGTAGCGTGCCATTTGGTCCATGCGCTTAGAAGCGTTGTGCACCACAAACAGCAAACAACCAACTACGCCTGTGAAGAGAGCACCCCAAGTTGTATCCACCCCCGTCAGTACGTTAATACCGAGCGCAGAGCCACTTACGTTACCGAAGTTAAATGCAACCGCGCCAAGTGCCAGAAGAATGCCCACCACGTAGCCCATACCCGGTGCTACTTTGTTGGCAATGTCTTGAATGCGCATACCAGACACACCTACGATGCGCCATAAGTTCATCACAATACCAAAAGTGATAAACATGGATGCAAACACAGGGAATGCCATGTCGATTTTGTAGATATTGGTGAAGACCGCTGTTTGGGTTAAAAAGCCAGGTCCAACAGACGTGGTCGCCATTAAAAACGCGACACTAAGAATTGCTTTCTTTTGCCAACTGTTCTCCGATGCTTGAATAGAAGCTGGAGCAGTCGAGTTGATGGTGGTTTGTGTGGTCATGCCAAATCTCAATTTTGTTGCCTTTCTATTATTAGAAAACAGAAAGACAACTGACCGAGATCAGCTGAGCTTGAAGAATCAAATTGGGCAGAACGAAAAGAGAAGTGAAGCCTTCGCAACCGTTTGCTGGGCGCGGATATTAAGTCTATCGCATGTGACTGTCAACACAGAAATCGATAAATGATTTTTGTCGTTTTCATTCTCAAATCATTATTCATTTCAGACAGATACAAAAAAGGATGGCGTTTGCCATCCTCTTAGAATAGTGCTTGGTTACTTAGCGTAAACCGTGCAGAAACTCGGCACGCGTTGCTGGGTTGCTTTTGAAGATGCCACCCAATGCTGTTGTCGTCGTTTCGCTGGTTGCATCCATCACACCGCGAGATTTCACACAGTAGTGTGTTGCGTCAATCGTCACTGCCACATCATCAGACTCAAGCAACGTTTGAAGTGCAACAAGAATCTGCTGTGTCATACGCTCTTGTACTTGTGGACGCTGCGCAAAGAAGCGAACGATACGGTTGATCTTTGATAGGCCAATGATCTTGCCACGTGGAATGTAAGCCACTGCAGCCTTGCCATCAATGGTCACAAGGTGGTGTTCACAAGTACTGGTCACTGTGATGTCCTTCACGCGAACCATCTCGCTCACGTTCATCTTGTTCTCAATCACCGTGATTTTAGGAAAGTTGGAGTAATCCAGACCGGAGAAGATTTCGTCAACGTACATCTTAGCAATGCGGTGTGGGGTTTCTTCTAGGCTATCGTCGGTAAGGTCAAGTTGAAGCAGACCTAAGATCTCACGCATGTGGTGTTCGATCTTCTCTTTCTTCTCTTCACGACTTACGTTGTTTGGACGCATTGGCGTTTCCAAACCGCGTTGCTCTAGCGCTTCTTTTACTAACTTCGCTGACTCGCTAAGACCTGACATTCCACTTCCTCTTTTGTTACTTCCGCTTTCATACAAACCCAATCAAAATTGCATTCATATTTTTCGCTTTGAGCTGCTCAGTTCGTGTCTTTACACCAAGGCACATCAAATGAAGTTACTGAGCTGATTTTATTGACCTCCACAAGGATTTTACCCCTTTTGGATGGCTGACAAGGATACTCGGATTTTTGAATAATTACACCCATATTTTATAGGTGGACATTCTTACTCAGTCCCCTTTTTATGGTAAAGTTGCCACAAAACAAAAGAACACAGGATTTTCTCAATGGGCTGCTGCGACGCACCTGGCTTGATGCCAATTGAAGACGCGATGGACAAAATGCTATCGCGAATTAAACCTATCCAAACAACGCTTTCTCTTCCACTTGCTGAAGCACTCGGTTTTGTACTGGCAGAAGACATCTTGTCACCTATTCACGTACCGCCATTCGATAACTCAGCAATGGATGGCTACGCTATTCGCATTCAAGATCTTGAGTCGTCTTCCGTATTGCCTCTGGCAGGTAAATCATTTGCAGGACAACCTTTTGAAGGTGAATGGCCTCAAGGTACCTGTGTTCGCATCATGACTGGCGCAAAAATCCCACAGGGTTGTGATGCCGTTATCATGCAAGAAAACACAGAAATAACGGATGCTGGCATTCAGTTCAACCAAACTGACGTGAAGCCGCAAAACAACATCCGCCCAACAGGTGACGACATCAAGCAAGGCGACATCGTATTGGCAAAAGGTGCGCGTTTAACACCTCGCGATATTCCGATGATTGCGTCTCTTGGTGTTAGCCATATAACAGTAGTACGTAAGCCAAAAGTTGCTTTCTTCTCTACTGGTGATGAACTTAAACCACTGGGCGAACCGCTAGACGAAGGTCAAATCTACGACAGCAACCGCTACGGTATTAAACCGCTTATCGAGAACTTCGGTTGTGAAGCCGTTGATCTTGGCATCATTCCAGATTGCCCAGAGACTCTAAAAGCAACCTTTGAACAAGCGCAAACGTTGGCTGATGTCGTTGTTACCTCTGGTGGTGTTAGCGTCGGCGAAGCGGATTACACCAAAGACATTCTTGAAGAACTTGGGGAAATTGGTTTCTGGAAGCTAGCAATCAAGCCGGGTAAACCTTTCGCATTTGGTAAGCTAAGTACAGCTTGGTTCTGTGGCCTGCCGGGCAACCCGGTTTCTGCCGTACTCACCATGTATGTGCTTGTTCAACCAATGCTGGCAAAACTTGCAGGCCATACAGAATGGAAAGCACCCGAGTCTATTCCGGCAACAACCAAAACCGCCTTTAAGAAAGCGCCTGGTCGCACCGATTACCAACGCGGTATCTACACGCTGGAAGATGGCAAGTTTGTGGTTGAAACAACGGGCAACCAAAGCTCTGGCGCATTCCGCTCAATGAGCCTAGCCAACTGTTTTGTTGTGTTGGAACGTGAACGCGGCCGAGTTGAAGTGGGCGAAACGGTTCAGATTCAACTATTCAACTCAACCCTTTACTAGGAAGACGTTGTGGATATTCTTTCCGATCAGGAAATGCTGCGTTACAACCGCCAAATCATTCTTCGTCAGTTTGATTTTGATGGACAAGAAGCACTCAAACAATCATCAGTATTGATGCTTGGTGCTGGGGGTTTAGGTTGCGCATCAAGCCAATATTTGGCGACTGCTGGTGTCGGTAAAATCACACTGATTGATGATGATATCGTCGAGCTGTCTAACCTTCAGCGCCAAGTGCTGCACCACGATGCGGATATTGGTCGTAAGAAGGTAGACTCGGCGGCCGATGCACTACGTGAGCTTAACCCGCACATTATCGTAGATACCATTGCAAAACGCCTTGATGATACAGCGTTAGAGAGCCTGATTAAGCAGCACACTATTGTTGTCGATGCATCAGATAACGTCGAGACGCGTAATCAACTTAATCGCCTATGTTTTGCTACCAAAACACCGCTAATTTCAGGCGCGGCCATTCGTATGGAAGGCCAAGTGAGTGTGTTTACTTACGATGATCCAGCACAACCATGTTACCAGTGCTTAAGTGCCCTCTTCGGCAGCGGTGCGTTAAGTTGTGTCGAAGCCGGAGTCATGGCGCCTGTTGTGGGTATTGTTGGCGCCGTTCAAGCGATGGAAACAATTAAAGTCATTGCTGATTACGGCCAACCAAAAAAAGGCAAAATTCTGATTTTGGATGCGCTCAGCATGTCTTGGCGAGAAATGAATCTGATGAAAATGCCGAGCTGCCCTGTATGTAGCTAAACCATTCAATACAACATTGATTAGCCCGCTCATTGCGGGTTAATTTTTATCGCCCTAAAACGAAAAAGCCGCCCGAGGAAGGGCGGAAAAGTCAGCGTAGGCACTGAACAAAAGGAGCGTTAAGGATTAAATTTGACTACGTTAAGCTCACCTCATTCATTGGGCTGCTTTCATATTCATTTCGTAGGTCTATCCCAGTCCGATATTCAACAATGTCTTCTATTGTCAAAACTGGCATCTCATGACGTTTTGCAAAAGCAATGGTTTCAGGAAGCTTTGCCATAGTGCCGTCTGAGTTGGTCAGTTCGCATAGCACACCGGATGGAACAAGGTTAGCAAGATACATTAAGTCAATCGTCCCTTCAGTATGGCCTCGACGAGTCAATACACCATTGGTTTTGGCAACCAAAGGAAACACGTGCCCTGGCCTTGCAAGATCATCTGGTTGAGCGTCAAAGTAGATCGCTGTTTTTACCGTTGTCACACGGTCTTTTGCTGATACACCGGTTGTCACACCTTGTTTCGCCTCAATAGACACCGTAAAAGCTGTTTGGTTTTTACTTCGGTTATCTTCGACCATAGGAGGCAATTCCAGCCAGTTCGCTCGTTCTTGAGTTAAGCATAGACACACAATACCACTGCACTCTCTTATCATTAACGCCATTTGTTGATCAGTAAGGTGCTGCGCTGAAAAAATGAGGTCACCTTCGTTTTCTCGGTTCTCATCATCCATTAATAAAACACCGTTTCCATTTTTCAATGCCTCAATCGCCCTTTCTACTCTTTGCTGCGGATTACCAAACTCTTCTAAAAGTGATGTAGAACTCATGATTTCTTCTCCTTGAAACTTGTTATAAGTAAGCGAATGCGTCAGCGTAAAGTTGGTCGAGTTCCGCGCCTCTTTCCTTACAAAACCAATTTCGAGCGACTTCCACCATTTTCCCGGGACCACATAAGTAGATATCGAACTCAGATAGATTGCGAAAATCATTCATCACGCAATCGAGCACTTGTCCATGCTTTGCATATTGAGGTGAATTTGAAACTTCAGTAATAGGGACATAGCTAACATTTTTGTTTTCTAGCGCAATATCAACGAGCTCATCATGCACGTAGAGATTGTCCATGTCCTTTGCTCCCCAATAGACATAGATCGGTTGGGTAAACCCGCGCTGCAGACTGTTTCTTAAAATGCTCAGCGTGTATGACATGCCCGTCCCACCAGCCACAAGTAACAGTGGTTTTACACTTTGGCTTCGCAGCCAAGCTTCGCCTCTTGCTTCACTCACTTCTAACTTTTTACCGCTGAACCAAGCATTAGTCAGCTCTTCCATTACGAGAATATTCTTATTGCGCAGTTCTGAGCCTCCAATATGAAGTTCCAGAAACCCACCTTCAGACGGGCAAGAGGCGATAGAAAACGGCAGGCTGCCGAAGCTTAAGCTGACGTTAATGTATTGGCCTGCTTTAAAATCAAAAGGTTGGTCCGGTTTTAAAACCACACGGAAGATACAGCTAGTCAGTGGTTCTATCTTTTCTATCGTACATAACATGGCATTTATTCCTTCACGTCCTTCACTGTAATGGCTTGAGACAGGCTAAGTGCACATCCCTTTAGCCCTCTCGTATTAACTCGTCTGACGATCTCAACCGTTGTGCCAGGCCTGTCACCCTGCTCTTCTCTTACAATTCCGATATCATCAGTGACCAAAAAACAAGGGTAGCTCACCGCTGATGCATCCATATAACTCATTAGGCCCGGCTCTCCATTAGGCACGGGTTTGAGCGTAATAGGGTTCAACGCTCTAGCGAACACCCAAGGAGGCACTCTCTTTTTATGTTCGTTGTCTTCAAAAAAGCAGGTATTTAGCTCCACTTGGTTGAAGGTATCTCGGATCTGCTGCGTGCTATCTAAGCCAAAAGTGTCTAGCAGAAGCTGATTAAAGGCCTCTCGGTCGAGTGATTGGTCTTGGTGCTTCTTCCAGCCCCCACCGGTAATAATATAGAGCTCACTGCCACCATTGAAATCCTGCCCTTGTTCACGCATGAAGTGGCAAAGCAAGTAGATAAAATAAGGAGGACCAATAAGACAGATTGTCTTACCCTTTTCTTTAATCCGCGCCATATTTGCTAACGTGGCTTCGAAATCGATTTCATCTTCGTTCACCGTAAAAGCCGTCGGATAGAGCAGCTCCACCAAACTCATCACGTATTTAAACCAAATATTATTGGCGTTAAAACGGTCAGGGCCTAAGTTGACCAGTTCCATTTGATGATCGAACCAGTCACCGACATAGTTCATACCGAAATTGACCGAACCCAGCAGGCGCTCTATGCTCAGTCGGTCTCTAGCAACCACACTTTTTATTCCACTGGTACCACTGCTTGTGAATCGATTTTCAACGTCAGTGTCATCAATCGTAAGCAACGTTCTTAGTTTAAAAATTGAAGTTGGGAAAACGGGAATATCATTAAGGTCAGAGATATCGCTTGTCACGCCTAATGATTGGCAAAATTGGCGATATTCCTCGTTATTCTGGTAATGATGTCGGTACGCCTCTGTGACGAGGCGAGAAGTCAATTGCTTTTGTTGCTGTAAAGACCACTGCTGCGGTGTACCCATAAAAATCAAGTCATCGATTTCTGTGCTTGCCGCGATATTTTCCTGCTTGACCGCTAAAAGTACGTCCATATAAATGCCTATATAAATAAGCGCGATTGCGCATAGAGATGGAGAAAGGGGCGTCAATGTAGCCCCTTTATGCGTTGGTATGATCTTAAGCGTGGTATTTCACAATATTGGCATTCACAACATCGATGACCGCTCTTTGCTGCGTCTTATCTGCGATTGACTCAAATGACATCAATACATCAGAAGCACCACAGCATTCGATTGCGATACGTGCTGCTTGTGTACTTTCTTCATAAGTACCAATTGCATTTTCAGACAATAATTCGAACATTTTTGTGGAGAAGTCACTATTTGGGTAAGATTCGCGAACATACTCTGCTAAGTACTCATGCGTTTCTGCTCTTGCTTTGTCACCATCAGGATTCTGGTTGACTAAAAGAGTCAGCTTATGACGTACGCTCGCAATATCCACACCGTGTTCGTTTGCAATATCGTTGTAGAGCATCGCGTATTCTTGGCGTAGTGCATTGGAGTCATCCCACTTAAACACAAGGGCGAGACCTCGCTTCGCTGCCCATTCGACCACTTCTTTACTTGTGGCATTCACAAACTGAGCGGGACCGCCTTCGGTATAAGCATGTGGATTTACAGAAATTTTTGGGAAACTGAAAAAATCGTTGTCTGGATGGCAATAACCCGTTGAAAAAGCATCATTGATGATTTCATAACATGCTTCAAACACCTTAAATTGCGCATCGGTCGGACGATTGAAGAAACGCATATCAGTACTTTTTTCGCAATCACTAAATCCAAAAACAAAGCGCCCTTCACTCATTTGATCAAGCAAGCAAGCCTCTTCGGCAACGCGGACAGGATGATGAGTGGTGATGACATGATTCAAAGAAGCGACTTTGAGATGTTGAGTCATACCAAGTAAAAAACCCGCAACCGTCAACGGTGCCCCAACGGCTCCATAGTTCGAAAAATGATTTTCATACACAGCAACAGTATCAAAGCTAAGTTGGTCAGCGTAATGAGCGGTATCTAACATCTCTTCAATGACTTGGTCTGAAGAGCGTTTTGAGTTCAAAAAATTGAGGAAGAATAATCCAAATTTCATGTCCCTTTCCTTATCGAAAATAATTATTACTGTTTCTCTTTGAGGTATGGCATCACATCAGATTGAAAGAGCTTCATAGATGCGATGATTTCTTCTTCTGAACCGTTAGCTTCAAAGCCGCAGCAAATGTTGTTGATGCCCGTAGCATCAATATCCTGCTGGATAATTGCGATGCATTCTTCAGGCGTGCCTACTGGATTGATTTCGTAGCTGTAATCAATACGACGATTCGTGTCTTTATGACCTTTCAAAACAAAATCGCGCCATTGGCCTTTGTTAAAGTCGTACCCTTTGGTCTGATTGGAGTCGTCAAAAATGGTGGTGGCATTCACGTAAGAGTCATACCAATGGCCAAGGAAGTTTCGGCAAATGTCTTTGGCTTTCTCTGAGTCATGATCAACCGAAGTAATGTAAGACAGGCAGTGGTCAATTTGGGTAACGTCGTAGCCATGCTCCGCCGCGATTTCATTGTAAAGATCGAGCTGGGCTTTCTTTTCATGCGTGTTGATGATCCAACTTAAAATCATCGGTAGACCGCGTTGTGCTGCCCATTCCGTTGTCGATGCTGACTCTGCTACCACATAAACTGGAGCTCCGCCTTTAGTATGTGCTGCTGGATTCAGTTGGACTCTGGGAAACTTGATATGCTCGTTATCTGCCGCCATGTAGCCTTCGTTAAAACCTTCCTTCATCAAGTCATACCAACAATCCATCAACGCACGGCTGTTATCCATGTCAGTACCAAATACACGAAAGTCTTTATCGTACAACCCGCGACAAATACCAAAGCGGAATCGCCCTTTCGACATTTGATCAAGCAAGTTCACGTCTTCAGCTTGTCGAACAGGATGTGCCGTTGGTAATACAATCGCAGCGGTACCAACATTAAGGTTTTGAGTCGCACCAAGTAAGTGCGCGGCAGCCACATATGGGTTACCTAATAACCCGAACTCGGTAAAATGATGCTCTAGTAGCCAAACGGTATCGAAACCACAACCTTCAGAGGCTTTGCCAAGATTAACCAATCGCTTCATCACTTCTGTCTGATCTAACTCAGGTGGTTGGTAAGTGAGAAGGAAATTTCCAAATTTCATAACGTTTCCTTATTTATTGGTGTAACGGGTAAGCGTTAAGCCATTTCTGGCGAGCGACTTTCGATTTCTGCTTTTAGACGGCGCTCATTGACCGTCGCGATGGTGAGCTGCTCGAAGTCAGGCTCGACAAAATCAACATCGATTTCTAAACGACCGCCATCCATCGCGATCGCGGCTTTCGTCACGGATTGATAAAAGTTGCGGAGGACGACTAAGTTCTCACCTAAGTCGTGGGAGCTCCCAAGCAGGGAGTACAGTTTGCAATTGCCACTACTGATCTTTCCGAGCATACCGTACACTTCCTCTTGCTCTACCCAATCATCGTTGTTGGCAGTAAAAGCAATTAACGGAACGGACGTATTGGCCACCTTGGCAAGCGTAGATTCCAATGTATCCCAGTGATGTTCAAAACAATCTCGAACAAACACTTCAGAGCCAAGCTTGTGCCCTTCGAAATCAAGATCGTTTGGCAGCTCATCGATAGGTAAGCTGAGATAATCAAACCCAAGTGCTTTTTCCAGTGTGTCACGCAGATTAACGACACCAACAGCAGTAATGAGGAAAGACAGTTCAAGATCAGCAATGACCTCATACGCCACACGAGCTGACAAACTTGCCGCAATGAGGCCGATGTTCGACATGCCCTTTTGTTGCAGCCAGTGATAGACCGTGCATAAACTGTTTTTTCCGGTGGTCATCGTAAACTCATCGATGGTACCTGAACTCAAACCGACATGGTGAAGTGAGTCATAACGGAAAACATGGAACCCATTTTCAGACAAGTATTCTGCGAGACCTGCGAAATGATCCATTCTTCTGGCAAACCCAGAAGCAATAAGAATGGTATTATTTTTTTGGGGCACACTTTCATTCGGTAGTGTTTCCCAGACATGAATTTCCTGACCATTATTCACGCTCAGCACGTGAGAAATAGTCTTGCATTGGTTTTTCATTATAAATTTCCTTATTTAAGGGACGAAAACCAAGAACTTATCTTCTTCAAGAAATCGGGTTTGCTCTATTTCTACAGATACATCCTTGGTGGTGAAACTATATGGCCTTTCATGAGACACAAATCGAACTAAACGTTGTAGTGGTCGCATCGCATCATGTGCGCCGCCTGCTCTAAATATATTGTTCATTCCGGATTCAACTATTCGCTCAACACCTTTTTGAGCAAATATATCTCGGTATTTAATTGATGCATCCCAAGGGTAAAACGAAATTGTTTGAGTTTTATGCTTAGCGATATAATCAACAACATCTTCAACCTTGTTTATTTTGTGAATATAAACACAACGACTTAAAGGATGGTTATATTCAACACCAGCTTCTGATTCTATAATCATCCACTTATTATCTGGTTCCGATATAACATTGAGACCTGAGAATTGACACTCTAGCCGAGTAAAGGAAAATAAAGCCTCTTCATCAAAACTTTGCTTGGACTTAGGGAGTATATTTTCATAAAGACATAGTTTTTCTACTAACTTATCTTTAAAAGCTTCGTAGTTATTCCCACAAAAATATATATTTTGAGTAGAGAAGCAAGCATTTTGGTCATAAAAGCAAATATCATGAGCGACGCCGGAAGCGGCCTCATCTAAGTTGGTCGGTTCATCTAAAATGGTAAAACTTTTTTTAGGACCAAACTTCAAAACATCAATGTGTGAAGGCGAATGCTTAACGGCCCAATCAATTGCATCCTGCCCGCCCCAAGCAACAACTGCATCCATATGACTAATTAGCTCTTCCGCAATTGTCGTATCTGCCTTATGGGGCCAATAGACGACGGAGAGTGACTTGGAAATCGGGTGTTCTGGGTTCACATCAATGAAGCTCATTGCTAGCGCATGGGCAGTAAACGGATCAGAAGCCGACATTCGAACGATACATTGATTCTTGGTCAAGATGCCGCGCAATATCGATGTCACACCAGAGAGAGGGACATTACCCGCAAGCAAATGCATGACTCGTCCTTTCGGAAAGGCTTTTACATAGCACTCTCCTTGAGGCAACCATTCATCCTGAATATGAGCAGACCCAAGTTCTGTATTAATAATGTCGTACAAGGCACTTTTAGAGCAGAGAATCATCGCGATCCAATTTGCCTCTAACTTCGCCATTTGTGGCGAGTAACCTAAATAAGTAATTAGAGTCCTAATATATGCCCTTCTTCTTGAATATTCTTCATTCTTCCAACGTTGACCCACTGTATAAAGAAAATTGATAATATTATTTACATTTAGATCACTCAAAAAGTCATAATGAAGTATTTGTGACAAAATTTCATGGTTCAGAAAATCTATCTTTACTTTTTTTCTTCAAAAGTGATCTCATAACCTTTTCCTTCAGTAGAAACTATTTGACCATTTATAATCAATGGTAAGTGTTTTTCCATATCAAAAGCTCTCCTTCTAATTTGGAAAAACATTAGTTCTTAGAATTTGAGATTGAAAGAACTTTCATATCAAAATACAAATAATATTACATCAATCAAACTAATTAGGTTTTATATAAACTGATGGCATTATAGTTTATATTGATTATAGTTATTCATAACATTTAAATAGGTTATAAATTTCAGTTGTTTCTATTGTTAGACTCATCAAATATTTGATAATGATAACCATTAACTCATGCATAAACACAACATACTTTAATTAGAATCTTTTCTTGTAAAGCAATCTAGGCCAAGTTAGCTCAGGCGCTTAAACATAAGTACATATGGAAAATATGCAAAACAATGCATAATCTATAAAATTAGATACACAAAATCACACCATACACACCGCAAAGACCATGCATAAAAAAGGGGTTTAGGTAGAAAGTTTGTTCAAAATTACCCCGCCACGCATTAAAACCTAAACTTAAGCATCGCTACATTTAACGATTGCCCCAGAGTGGTTTTAAATTTTCAGAAATCGACATCAATTAAATTTTCATTTTGACTTTCAGATTAGAAATTGCAAAAAGCGGAAAACTTAATTCTTATATATCAATAGCTTAAAAGTTGGCACATTCCTTTCATTGCATATATCACGAACCAATGAGAGGGCGAATTATGAAAAGGACATCACTACTACTTGGGTCTCTAATAGCGAGCGCTCATGCACAAGCGGCGCCATTTGACACATGCCCAAGCAAAGCATACCTATTCCAATCAACCCCGGTTCAAATCTATGGCGTCAATTTGGTTACAGGTTCTACGACTCTTTTAGAGGACGACACAGGTTTGGCTTCGGGCATTAACGGTGTAGGCTTTAACTTCACTGACCGTTATATCTACGGCTACGACACCACAAATAAAAAGATTGTTCGTCTTGGTCAAGACTTCCAAGCAGAGACGCTTGATGTTTCTGGTCTTCCTACCGACCACACGTTTTACGTAGGTGACGTTTACAACCACGTCTACTACTTGTACCGCAAAGGCAAAGGACTTTTCTCCATTGACCTTTCTCCACTCGATTCTGATCCAAATGCGACATTGAGCATCGTGAAAATTAGTTCAACAGCAACGGTGAACCTAACCGACTTTGCATTCCATCCAGGCGACGGTTCCCTTTACGGCATCGACAATAATTCTGGAGTGCTGTACCAGTTCAACCCATCGAATGGTAATACGACTGCGATAGGTGATACAGGCGAGTTAGGCACATTTGGTGCTGGCTACTTTGATGTAAACGGCAACTACTACGTGTCACGTAACCAAGATGGCAAAATCTATCGTGTTGACCTTTCGGAAGACAACGCAGCCAATATCGCAGCGGGCATTGTTCCTGCGGTCGAGTTTGTTTCTAACGGCCCAAGTTCAAGCCAAAATGACGGTGCTCGATGTGCCAATGCGCCTGTGATTGACGAAGACGATCCGATCGACTTTGGTGACGCACCGGACACTTACAGTACAACGCTTGCTTCAAATGGTCCACGTCACGAAGTCGATGACGTTACTTGGCTCGGGTCTGTTGGTCCAGACGGGGATTCTGATGGGCAAGCAGACGACAACGCAGTTGGTGCTGCCGATGAAGATGGCGTTGGTTTTGTTGCAGCACTCGATCCTGGTTTGAGCTCCGTTGTCGAAGTAACCGCATCAACAACAGGCTATCTATCCGCTTGGTTTGACTGGAACCGCGATGGTGACTTTGATGATGATGGCGAGCAAGTCTTCACCAATGAGCTTCTCGCTGCGGGTAGCAACTCCCTTCCATTTGTTGTTTCTACCGCTGCGACCGCCGGTTCAAGCTGGAGTCGTTTCCGTTTTAGTCAACAAACTGACCTTAATTATGATGGTGGTTCAACATCAGGCGAGGTGGAAGATCACCCAATCACAATAACGGCTAATGGTTACGCTGTGGAGCACTTCCCAGCAGTAGACGATTACGCATCCGTTGCTTATGAAGACAACTGGCCATATACAGCGGACTATGACATGAATGATGTCGTTGTTGACCTACAAATCACAGAAACCACGTTGGCTGGTCATGTCGAAAACATCAAAATCTCGGGCAAATTGGTCGCTTACGGTGCCACCTATAAAAATGGCTTTGCTATTCGATTACCTGGTGTATCACGAAGCAGTATCGAAACCTCATTGACAACACTGACATTTGATGGTGTTGAGCAAGCGTCAAACGGACTGGAAAGCATCTCTGATGAAGCAATATTTATCATTGGTGAAGACATGAGTGTTCACGCCGCCAGCAGCGGTGGATGTACTTTCTTTAGAACCGAATCTGACTGTGATACCAATACTGCACTGTTGGATTTTACCCTCAACATCTACTTTACAGAAGGTTCTGATCGCTCTGCGATAACCGATATGCCATACGACCCGTTCATCTTTGCAACACCAAATACTTACCATGGCGACGGCATTACTTTCCAACCAGGTCGTAAATGGGAAGTGCACTTACCTGGACAAGCACCAACTGAGCAATTCGATACATCCTTATATGGCCGAGGTGTCGATGCAAGTTTGAATGGCTCAAACAACTACTTCAAAACAGCCACTTACCTTCCTTGGGCTCTACTTATTGTAGAAGATTGGGAGTGGCCTTTAGAACGAATTGACATGGTTGAAGCCTACCCTGCATTCCAAACTTGGGCTGAGTCTGGAGGTACAGAGAGCGAAACCTGGCACCAATCACCAACAGCCGACAAGTGCTACAACCGTCCATAGGGAGATAATATTATGAAATACTTAACCACAATCATTATGGGATTAGCACTAACGGCATGTGGCGGTGGCGGCGGTGGTGGAGGCGGCAGTAGCAGCGACGATGATAGTTCAACACCACCACCAGCACCACCTCCAACAACAGTGACGGTTCCGGAAGAAGAGACCACCATGCAGGATTTAGTGGTACCAGAAGGCTTCAACTACAACCCAGTGAAAGAAGGCACGCTTAGTGTCGATATCAGTGGTTTCTCTTCTCAACGTGCGCATTTAAGCTTGTATAAGGACTTCCAAGAAGACGGCGCAGGTAACTACAAAGCCAGTTACCCCAGCAAAGTGGCTTCTATACCCTTGAGCAATGGCCAAGCAGATTTTGATTTCAATATCTCTGACAGCCAAGGTGATTTACTGGTCGAGATTTGGTTTTACGATGGCACTGACCCAATTCGACGAGTTATTTCCACCAGTGATACGAGCTTAACGTTGTAGTCTCTGACCAAACCGAAAGGTAATAACGGTACGAACAACAAGCTTTACCGCATAATTGTCCATACTTTAACTTAAAAATCGCATCGTTCTTTTGAACATGCGATTTTTTTATTGTAAAACAGAAGGATTACTGAAGATGCGGGAAAACACGTTGGACAACCCCAAAACCTACATTTTTGTCTTTTCAGGTACCATACTGCTGTTAGTTTTTGTGCTTTGGTTAACATCATCAGAGAAAAACCAAACCGTCACTACAACGGTGATAAGTAATACATTAACTCAATCGCTTGACGGACAACGCCGATACTTAACCATCGATTTACCTGAACAAGGTCAAGCACCTATCTCGGTCCCTGTAACGGTAAATTGCCCAGTAGGTTCAACGGTGACATTCAACCAAACCACAGGTTCTATCTTCGAGCAGCCGCTCACATTTTTGAAATGCGAATAAGCCTATTCTGCTCATTTATACAACGGCTTCATGCCATGGTAAGGAAGCACAAAACATGCAAGCACTGATTACTGTCAATGAATTACAACCACTCTTAGGTAAACCAAACCTTAAGCTCTTAGATGCGAGCATTGCTTTTCAAATTCCATCCGAAACAAAGAAAGTCCAGAACCAATGGATCTCTGGTACGCAGCGTTTTGATTATGACAATAACTTTTGTTTATCGAATTCCCACCTTCCCCACATGATGCCAACGGAAGCTGACTTCAATCACCGCGCACAACAGTTGGGGCTGAATAACGATGATCTCATCGTGATCTATGACAACTCAGGCACGCTTGCAGCACCAAGAGCATGGTGGATGTTAAAAGCAATGGGGCATAACAATGTTCGTGTTTTGAATGGCGGTTTACCCGCTTGGATTGACGCGGGTTTTCCCGTCGTAGACACACTTGTACAACCCAAAGAGCTAGGTGATTTTTCTGGCAAATTGGATGAAAAGGCATTTTTGGATGCCCAAGCAGTTCTTGGCCACTCAAATCACCAAAGTGCAAATATTATTGATGCTCGTTCCAAGGCTCGTTTTTTAGGTGAAGTGCCAGAACCTCGAGAAGGTCTACGCAGTGGGCACATTCCGCATGCGGTTTGCTTGCCGTTTCAAGAACTATTAACGGACGGTCACATTAAGCCAAATTCAGAGTTGCAACAGATATTTAGCGAACTAACAATAAATAATGATAAATCAATCATTTTCAGTTGTGGTTCTGGTGTCACTGCGTGCATTTTGTTACTAGCAGCGTATCAACTAGGCATGCAAAAACTATCGGTTTATGACGGGTCATGGACAGAATGGGGCGCAGACCAATCCCTACCTATCGAGTGCTAATTTAGGAGCTATCAAAATAATATGATCGGATTAAAGAAGAACATTTGGACGCTGTACATAACGCTTTTCGCAATTAGCGTCGGCTTGTTTTCTTTATTTGGTCATTATCACTACGAATCCACCCTCGATAAATACAAAGACAAACAGCTCTTACAATTGGAGCTGTTTGCTTCATCGGTCGATTCACTCTTTAAAGCACAAGAAACCCTTCTTGAAGTTGTCGGTCATCAGCTTGTTGAGCAAAATGACTTCACGCGCACCGCCTCCCTTCAGATGCGTCCGCTGCTAGACAATCTTATGAGTATCCACCCAGCAATCGCTGCATTTGGTTTAACAAACCCTCAAGGAGATTACCTTGCAATAAGCTCCAACTTAGATTTGCAAAAACTAAAGAACCTCAATCAAAATCCGCAAACCAAAGACACATTCATTGCCGCACTTGAATCTAATCATATGGTCGTTGGACGCACGTATTTTATGCCTGCTCTCGATTCATTGGTGATCCCAATTAGAAAAGCAATTCGTGATAAACAGGGACGAGTCACTGCTGTAATGACGGCAGGCTTCAAAATGAATTCTTCCTTGGTCTTTAGAAATGATATTCATGCCAACGAGCACAATCGCGTTTCCCTAGTACGTGAAGATGGCTACTTAACGTTTACATCCGCAGAGCAGGCGACGGTTTACAGTTATAACCATCCTGCTGATGGCCATAAAAAATCAATCGTTTTTGAGCAAGTAGACAAAAAATATGGCTGGAGCCGAGATACTGTCAAGTCACTAGCGAGCGCGGTAAATATTGTTGCAGATGATCCTAGAATCAATCAACTCGTGACGTTAAAGTATTTGCCTGACTATAAACTTTGGGCTTCTTCATCTACTGATCTCAGATATATCCAAAGTGGATTCTTTGAGCAATTCGCTCTTTATTCCATCGTATTCATTTTCATTCAAGCTGGTTTTTATGCGCTCGTCCGCTCCATTGCGAACAACGAATTGGCGACGCGAGAGAAACTCTTATATCAAGCGCACCATGACCACCTCACTCTCCTGCCCAATCGTGAATATTTGCGAACCCACATCGGTCGCTGGCTAGGAGGGGCTTCCAACCCTTTTACTCTGATGTTTATTGATGTCGATAACTTTAAATCGGTCAACGACACACACGGCCATGAATTTGGCGACGAAGTGTTAAAACAAATCGCTCAGCGCCTAAAAACGTTTGAAGCGGAAGGACGATTGATTATCCGAGAAGCCAGTGATGAGTTCATCCTTCTTGTCAATCTCGTAGATAAAGCCAGCATCAATACGCTTGCTAGCGATCTCATCGCTTATTTATCCGAACCTTACATTGTTAAAGACAACCAATTCTTACTCAGTTGCAGCATTGGTATTGCACTTTACCCATCCCATGGCAACAACCTAGATGCACTGCTTCGCTCAGCCGATATTGCGATGTACCAAGCGAAAAAAGAGCGAAACACCTACAGCTTGTTTGACCAACAGATGCATGTAAAGCACTTGCACAAAATGCGCATCGAACAGCGTTTAAGACTAGCCATCGAGAGACAAAGCCTGTTTATGGTTTATCAGCCTCAACTGAACGTAAATGGGCAGGTTTATGGCGTGGAAGCGTTGATTCGCTGGCAAGACGAAGAGCTTGGTTTTGTATCACCCAATGAATTTATTCCTTTGGCCGAAAGCTCTGGTTTAATGGTTCGCCTGGGAGAGTTGATAATAGAAAAAAGCCTTATTGATATGGCGAGGTTGATGGCAACTTCACACCAACCGATTCAAATGTCGATCAACATATCGGTCAAGCAATTTATTCAGGTGAACTTCGTCGACAATCTCCTTGCATCGATTGGAAAACATGGTGTTGACCAAAATCGAATTACGTTGGAGATAACCGAAAACTTATTCATTGAGGATTTAGACAAGTTCGCACCGATTTGCGAACGCTTACACCAATTAGGCTTTAAAATTTCACTAGATGACTTCGGTACGGGTTACTCTTCTTTGAGTATGCTGAAAGCCCTTCCAATTGATGAGGTAAAGATTGATAAAAGCTTTGTCGATAACATCGAAGAGGATGAAAAAGCCCTCAACATGGTGCAAAACATCATCGCCATTGGTAAGAATTTTGGTATGAAGGTCTTAGCGGAAGGTGTAGAAACAAAGCAACAACGTGATCAGCTTGCTGTTTGTGGTTGCGACCTAATCCAAGGCTACTTCTATTCCAAACCACTGCTTTTTGAGGCGTTGATAGAATTTGCACAACAAAGCAGCAATGAAAAAGCCGTCGCAGAATAACAACGGCTTGTTTTCATTATTCCGTTAGTGTCATCGTAAACCAGCGAAAAATATGCCTTCGAATGCTTACTTTTGCATTTCTTTATACATCACTTCGACGAGCTCACCTTTCGGATCGCCAGACAGCTCCCAAGTAAAAATACCGCCGAGTTTTGCTTGTTTAGCCCAATCTGCTTTGGCTTTAATTGAACGCTGATCTTCAAACGAAATAAAAACTTTCTTATCTGGATTCCACAAATAAGGAGCTTGTGATTGCTCGTCATATTTGTATTCGTAACCTTGTTTAGCACTGTAGTTCTTCATCAAATCCCAGAACATGAAATAGCCATTCTCACCAGTACCAAACTGCGCACCTTGTTCTGAAACCAAATCCTGTGTTGGCAAATCACCGGAGAAGTCTTTAGTCCCTTGCCAGCCGCGTCCATAGAAAGCAGCACCAATCACCAACTTCTCACTAGGGATACCCAGTTCAATCATCTGGTTAATGAAAACATCTGCGCCCATGCCCCACCAGCTGCGTTCGGTAGCGTGCAAGTTAGTCGTATGTCCAGTTTGTTGACCCCAACCACCTAGGAAGTCGTAAGTCATTGCGAACATATTCGTTAGGTAAGGTTGTGCCGCTTTCCAATCAATGCCTGCCGCTTTTGAACCAACGCCCACTGCCGTAGAAAGCTCATATTCGCGTTTTGTTTGTTTCGCTAATGCATCTAAGTCACCACGCATGGTTTTTACAAGATAAGTGAATGCATCACGTTCTAACGCTTTCTGCTCATCGGTCAGTTTGGTATCAGGGTTCCAAGGCGATGTGGTTAAACCGCCGCCACCTGGGTATTCCCAGTCAAGATCGATCCCATCGAAGAAATCGTATTGAGCAATTAACTCGACGGCCGTTTTTGAGAACTGATCCATCGCTTGCTTGTTCTTCGCCATTGCGTGAAACGGTTCAGACATGGTCCAGCCACCAAAAGAAGGCAGAATTGTTAAATCAGGATATTGCTTCTTAAGCTCGGCGAGTTGAGCAAAATGCCCCTTGTAAGGCACTTTGACAGAAACTGGGCCAAAATCTTTCTCAAGCGCGGCTTCGGTATCAACAAGAATCGCGGTGTAAGGTTCTTTGCCTTCACATTGTTTGGCAACGAGCTTTTGAACCGTTTCCGACGCGCCCGTATGAGGACCACACATGCTTAAAAATGCGTAAATAATATGGGTAAGGTTGTCCGCTGGGATGTCTTTCACTGTGTATGGGTTATCAGCATTCGCGTATTGCCAATCAGCGAAGTAGCCTGCAACGACCTTTTGCTCAGCTTGAGCAACCCCAGTTAACCCCGTAAATAGTGCAACTGCGAGAAGTGTTTTTTTCATGGTTTCCTCCAGAGTAATCAATTCCAAATTACTCCTGAGGAATATTTTTAACTTGCAAACGAAATCAGGCTGCGAGTGATCTATAAATCCTCGCAGCCTGATTACATAAGTTGCATATTATTTGTGCTAAACCTCTGATGCTTCGCTATCGTGCATTTGCTCATCTAAGTTCAAAACGGTAAGTGCGTTACTCACACTCGTCGCGATAACATCAATAACTCCAGTTCTCAATGCTCCTAGTAGCGCAAGAGGTTTACTGTTTTCTGCAGCAATGGCGATGACTTCAGCAATGGGGCGGAATTCATCAATCCCTAAACCTATCACTCGATCGCTCATGACAGTGTTTGCCACGTTCCCATGAATATCAAAGAAATCATATCCAGCAAAGTCTCCGACAACACCTTGCATCAATCGTGATTGCACGACTTCATCTGGAGTAAACCAACCAAGGTCAACCATGTAACTGTTTTCACTCATATCGCCGATGCCTACCAAAGCGACATCAGCTTTACGTGCAAGATCTAGCGTTTGTTTGACCGTCGCGTTTTGCATAAACGCAACTTTTTGCTCTCGGTTTTCTGCATAAGCTGGTGCGTACAAGGTTTCAGAAGTGCCACCGTATTTCTTCGCAAACTGTCGGCAAATATGGTCGGCGTTAAACATACCACCACGCGGGTGAATACCACCGATGCCACACACGAATTTACAATCTCGCGGGGTAATTACACCAACGTGATGTGCGACAGAAGACACGTTTCGCCCCTGCCCTACAGACACCACCATGCCATTTTTGAGCGTGCTGGTTAAATAGTTAGAAACCAAGCCCGAAACCTGCAATCGTTGTGCTTCTTCATTCGGCTGGTCGAGCGCAACCAATGCTCGCTTAACACCAAATCGTTCAATTAGACGTTGTTCAATTTTGGCGCTAAATACTGGGTGATACTTTACGGTAATTTCGACAATGCCTTCATCACGTGCCTGCTTTAGCATTCGGCCAACTTTGGCACGTGAAATCGCGAATTTTTTTGATATTTCTTCTTGCGTCGCACCATCCTGATAATAAGCAACGGAGATCTCCGTCAACAAGTCTGTGCTTTCAATAGAAATATCTTGGTTAGAACTGCTCATGGTTTTCTCGCCCTTTTAGAGGATCGACATTGTATGCGGTAGTGAGCATCTGCTCATTGACTTAGCATATGTTACCTAGCAATTTTAACGTTACATTTGCTCACTGCAATAACATTTTCTCAGTAGCGATTTATCACTTTTAGATGACTGTTCAAGCCTTGAACAATAAGAGCAAACGTTTAATTCGTTCAACGACTAAACATCCAAGAAAAAAACGTTGATGAAGTTCACTATAAGTCAGCTTCTACGATTGACTTTCAGCATGGATAGGATAAATATGGACACATCATTTACTCAGCTACCGATCATATGTTCAGAGCAAATGTTCGGTACCGAAATTTTCCGTAGTTGGTTGAGCAGATGTCTCGTTAATTATGATGAGACGATTGGCCGACTCGCTTGCAAATGCACAAGCTGTGGTTCAGATAACCACACTTAAGCCCATTTATATAGGATGATCGATTATGAGCAACAAGTTAGAGCAACTTCGTAAACTAACGACTGTAGTAGCGGACACTGGTGAAATTGACGCAATCAAAAAGTACCAACCAGAAGATGCAACAACTAACCCATCTCTTATCCTAAAAGCGGCTCAAATCGAAGAGTACGCGCCTCTGATCGATGCTTCTATCGAGTACGCAAAAGCGCAAAGCAATGATAAAGCGCAACAAGTTCAAGACACTTGTGACATGCTTGCTGTAAACATCGGTAAAGAAATTCTGACAACGATTCCAGGTCGAATCTCAACAGAAGTAGACGCTCGTCTTTCTTACGATACAGAAGGCAGCGTGGCTAAAGCTCGCCAACTTGTGAAAATGTACAACGATGCAGGCATCACTAACGATCGCATCCTAATCAAACTAGCTTCTACTTGGGAAGGTATTCGTGCTGCTGAAATCCTAGAGAAAGAAGGCATCAACTGTAACCTAACACTTCTATTCTCATTCGCACAGGCTCGCGCATGTGCTGAAGCTGGCGTATTCCTAATCTCTCCATTCGTTGGTCGTATCATGGACTGGTACAAAGCGAAAGAAGGTCGTGACTTCGAAGCATCTGAAGATCCAGGCGTAATCTCAGTAACTGACATCTACAACTACTACAAAGAGCACGGCTACAACACGGTTGTTATGGGCGCAAGTTTCCGTAACATCGGCGAGATCCTAGAACTTGCTGGTTGTGACCGTCTAACTATCGCTCCTGCTCTTCTAGCTGAACTAGAAGCGGCTGAAGGTGAAGTCGTTGAGAAGTTGGTTGACTCTAAGGGCTCGAAAGAACGCCCAGCGCCAATGACTCATGCTGAGTTCTTATGGGAGCACAACCTAGACGCTATGGCAGTTGAGAAAGTTGCAGAAGGTATCCGCAACTTCGCCGTTGACCAAGGCAAACTAGAAGACATGATCGCAGCTAAGCTGTAATCACACAGAATTAAAAAAGGGGAACGTTTGCGTTCCCCTTTCAATTTCCAATTCCAATATTGAAAGACTGGTAGTTATTATGGACCGTAAAAATCTAGCTAATGCTATTCGTGCACTAAGCATGGATGGTGTACAACAAGCAAACTCTGGCCACCCAGGCGCACCTATGGGTATGGCTGACATCGCTGAAGTACTTTGGCGCTCTCACCTGAACCACAACCCATCGAACCCAGAGTGGGCTGATCGTGACCGTTTCGTGCTATCTAACGGTCACGGCTCTATGCTGATCTACTCTCTACTGCACTTAGCAGGCTACGAGTTGTCTATCGATGATCTTAAGAACTTCCGTCAGCTTCACTCTAAAACTCCTGGTCACCCAGAGTACGGCTACGCACCAGGTATCGAGACAACAACTGGTCCTCTAGGTCAAGGCATCACTAACGCAGTTGGTATGGCGATGGCTGAGAAAGCGCTAGCGGCACAGTTTAATAAAGAAGGCCACGACATCGTTGATCACTTCACTTACGTGTTCATGGGCGACGGCTGTCTAATGGAAGGTATCTCGCATGAGGCATGTTCTCTTGCTGGTACGCTAGGCCTAGGTAAACTGATCGCATTCTGGGATGACAACGGCATCTCTATCGACGGTCACGTTGAAGGTTGGTTCTCTGACGACACGCCTAAGCGTTTTGAATCTTACGGCTGGCACGTTATCCCAGCAGTAGATGGTCACGATGCTGAAGCAATCAATGCTGCTATTGAAGCGGCAAAAGCAGATCCTCGCCCTACGCTGATCTGTACTAAAACCATCATCGGTTTTGGTTCACCAAATAAATCTGGTTCGCACGACTGTCATGGTGCACCACTAGGCGCTGAAGAAATTGCAGCGACACGTAAACAACTTGGTTGGGAGCACGGTCCTTTTGAAATTCCGTCGGAAGTCTACGCAGAGTGGGATGCGAAAGAAGCAGGCGCAGCTAAGGAAGCAGCGTGGAACGAGAAACTTTCTGCTTATGAAGCAGCATACCCCGAGTTGGCGGCTGAGTTTAAGAGACGAGTAAACAGCGACCTACCAGCGGAATGGGAAGAGAAAGCAAACGCAATCATTGCTGATCTTCAAGCTAACCCAGCGAACATCGCATCACGTAAAGCATCTCAAAACGCACTAGAAGCGTTTGGTCAAATGCTTCCAGAATTCATGGGTGGCTCAGCTGACCTAGCGCCTTCTAACCTAACCATGTGGTCAGGTTCTAAATCTCTAGAAGCAAGCGACTTCTCTGGTAACTACATTCACTACGGTGTACGTGAATTCGGTATGACAGCGGTCATGAACGGTATCGCACTACACGGCGGTTTTGTTCCTTACGGCGCAACGTTCCTAATGTTTATGGAATACGCTCGTAACGCAATGCGTATGGCTGCTCTGATGAAAATTCAGAACATCCAAGTTTACACGCACGACTCTATCGGTCTTGGCGAAGATGGTCCAACTCACCAACCAGTTGAGCAAATTGCATCTCTACGCCTAACGCCAAACATGAGCACATGGCGCCCATGTGACCAAGTTGAGTCTGCGGTAGCTTGGAAACTTGCGATTGAACGTAAAGATGGTCCGTCGGCTCTTATTTTCTCTCGTCAAAACCTAGCGCAACAAGAACGTACAGCTGAGCAAGTTGCAGATATCGCGAAAGGTGGTTACATCCTGAAAGACAGCGATGGCAAACCTGAGCTGATCCTTATTGCGACAGGTTCTGAAGTTGAACTAGCAGTGAAAGCAGCTGAGCAACTAACGGCTGAAGGTAAGAAAGTACGTGTTGTCTCAATGCCTGCGACAGACACCTTCGACAAGCAAGACGCGGCTTACCGTGAATCAGTACTGCCATCAGACGTAACAGCACGTATCGCTATTGAAGCGGGCATTGCTGACTTCTGGTACAAGTACGTTGGCTTCGATGGTCGTATCATCGGTATGACAAGCTTCGGTGAATCTGCACCAGCTGACCAGCTGTTCGAAATGTTTGGCTTTACTGTAGAAAACGCAGTAAACACAGCAAAAGAACTGCTAGCTTAATCGCTTAGTATTATCAGTTTTCTCTATTGCGAATGTGAAAACTGAAAAGCCCCGCTCTCTGCAGCGGGGCTTTATTTTATCTATCGATAACGAATCCTAAAGCATCTAATCCAAATTACTTCTCTTCAAACTGAATCGCAATTCGATAGAAGTCTTGTACTTGCTCTTTCAATTGTTGGCTGTTTTGCTCAACGGAGTGCGTCGCTGCTAAGTTCTGCTCTGCGGTAGAAGCAATCGAATGAATGTGCTGATTCACATCGCTAGATAACTGGAGCTGCTTATTCGCGGAATCAGCAACGTTGACCATTAATCCGCTCATGCTCTGCATCATTTGCTCAACTTCAGACAGGCGTAATGCGCTCTGTTCAGCGACCTGTGAGCAAGTGTCCGTTTGATCTTTATTGGCGATAATGTCTTTTTGCCAGCTTTGAATCGTTGCCAGCATCGCTTCAATGGAAGCTTGAATTTGATCCGTCGCATTGGAAGTCCGTCCTGAAAGGGCTCTCACCTCGTCAGCAACGACGGCAAATCCACGTCCTTGTTCACCCGCTCTTGCTGCTTCAATGGCTGCATTCAACGCAAGTAAGTTAGTTTGGTCAGCAATCCCGCCAATCTCTTCCATCAATTGGCTTACCTTCTGAGCTTGGTCACTCAACTGATAAGTGGTCTCCGTGGCTTTTTCTGCTTGTAAGCTCAACTGTGACAAATTGATATGAGTTTGATCGATGGTTTCTTTCACCATTAGACAAGACTTCAGTGTGTCATCGATCAATAGATGCGCGTCATGGGTGCTCGATGACACTGAATTGGCAGACGCTTCCATCGAATCCGCCGCATCGCGAACTTCATGAATGTCTTTATTTTGCTGTGTCAATGCTGTGAGTACTTCTGCCGTAGTATGACTCAGCTCTTCTGCGCAATTTTGTAATGGCATTGCTGAATCGGTCATTCGACCAAGTACCGTACGAATACGAGCCGACAGCATTTTGATATGAAAATCAGCGATAGAAAACGGCTTATTACCTGAATACACCAAACGACTTACACTGTCGTATTGCAACTGAAGTTTCTTAAACTGTTGTGGCGTATCAATGAGTTCTTGACGGAAAAGCAATGCCAGGACCCCTGCAGGCAGTAATGACGCCAGCCAAGCTAGAGGACCATCTAGAGCTAAAGCGAAGCTCGTCATTGGCGCAACAAGTGCACCTAAAAGAATGCCATAACGCAGTGTTTCATTGAGCTTTAACGACCAAGTTCTGCCAGACTTCTCTGCTTTCAACAGCCCCTGATACGCTTTAGCCGCAATATCTACCCATTCTCGCTTAGGTTTCACTCGAACCGATTGGTAACCTACAACTTCGTGTCCTTCATAGATTGGCGTTACATAGGCATCCACCCAATAATAACCGCCTGACTTAGTTTTGTTTTTCACAATACCTCGCCAAGCTTTTCCTTGTTTCAAACGTGTCCACATATCGCCGAATGCCGCTTTAGGCATATCACTATGGCGTACAATGTTATGGTTTTGACCGAGTAATTCTTCAGAGGTGTATTCAGCAATTCGGCAAAACGCATCGTTGCAATAAGTGATCACACCTTTTAAGTTTGTGGTAGAAACCAATTCATCGGTTTCTGAGAAGAGCGTTTCTTGAGCTTTGAGAGAAGATTCGGCTGACATAGATAGACTTCTATAATTATTATTAATTGCGACAGGTTGTATACACGAATGTTGTTTTTATTACAAAATGCTAGAGAAAAAATCTTACCGATGCGACATTTCAAGCCTAAAAAACTTACTTAGATAACAATAATTAACCAGCAAATCTAAACAATGTGAACTTCTAGACAAAAAAGACCCGGTTATAATGACCGGGTCTTATAAATTTCTATTAACGGTTACGCAGCTTGAGACTGAGTATCGTTATTCGCTTTAAGCACGAACACCACCATCACGAAAATAACGAACGGAAGTACATATAGGTTTAGATTTTGCCATCCCACCGTCGACTCCAACCAACCAGAGAGCAATGCAGTAATCGTCACGCAACTGAATACAAAGAACTCATTGAATGCCTGAGCTTTGCTTTTGTTCTTAGCCTCATAACTTTGGCTAAATAAGCTTGTTGCGGCGATAAACATAAAATTCCAGCCAACCCCAAGTAAAATCAACGCCGTGCTGAAGTGCCAGATTGAAAGGCCATGCATGTTGATCGCAATACACGCAATAAACAAAACGCCACCAGCTAATATCAACTTCTTAGCCCCAAACTTCTCAATCAAACTTCCGGTGAAGAAAGCCGGCACAAACATGCCTAATACGTGCCATTCAATAACACCTGCCGCTCTCGTGAAATCGAAACCACAACCAATCATCGCAAGTGGTGTCGCGGTCATAAGAATGTTCATTACTGCATAAGCCACCATGGCTGCCATCACGGCAATCATGAAGTTTGGCTTTCTAATGATCGCAGTAATTGAATCAGGCTTAGTATCAATTGACTGTGCGTGAGCCGGAGGGAACTGAATAGTTTGTAGCAATATTAAGGCCGTAACATAGAGCACAATCAAAACAGCAAAAGCACTGATATAGAGCCCGCCATCCGACCATTGTTGTGAATAAACCGCTAAGTTTGGTCCTAATACAGCCGCCAATACGCCACCAGCCATCGATATAGAAATTGCTCTATGCCTTGCAGATTCATTACATACTTCAATGGCAGCGAACCGATATAAAGTGCCAAAACCGATGCCAATACCCAACAAAAAGGTAGCAGTACAAAAAAGAGTGAAGTTTTGTTGTGACAATGCGTAAGTCGCCAACGAAGCACCAAGAATACCAATGACGTTACCGAGGCTAAAACCCAGTCGTCGTCCCAGTTTCCCCATAATTAAAGAAGCGGGAATCGTTGCTAACATTAACCCTAAAAATTGCAACGCGACAGGTAGAGTAATCATGCTTGATGACGGGGCAATTTGTTTACCGATCAGGGCAATAACTGAAATCAGTAAGATGTTTCCTGTCATGAGCAAAGCTTGGCAAAGTGACAGTAACCAGACGTTTCTGTTCATCTCATTCCTTGAGTAATTCTAATCTATGCAAATACAGTAGCGGATTTGGTCCATAAATACATGAGATAGTTGCATACGGTTAAGTACAATGAACGCGCAATTATGACAACCAATAACTCCAAAGCGCTCAGAAATGAAAAAAGCCAGCGCTGTGCTGGCTTTCATTCATTTCAAGCTTATTGGCTTATTTTGCTCGACGAGCTTTAATAGAGTCTGATAGCTGGCGTAGAACCGTCTCAGTATCTTCCCAACCAATACAAGCATCGGTAATCGATTGGCCATAATTTGCGACCTTACCATCCACAAGATCCTGACGACCTTCAACAAGATGCGATTCAATCATCACACCGAAGATCGCGTCTTCACCACCAGCGATCTGTTCTGATACATCATCAGAAACCAACATCTGACGTTTGAACTGCTTAGAACTGTTGGCGTGGCTAAAATCAATCATCACTTTCTTAGGTAGACCCGCAGCATCCAGTTCATCCTTAATTTGAGCAACGTGCGCCGCGCTATAATTCGGCTCTTTACCACCACGGAGAATGATATGACAGTCTGGGTTACCTGCTGTTTCTACGATTGCAGAATGGCCGTATTTAGTAACAGATAAGAAGTGGTGAGAAGCGCTTGCTGAGCGAATCGCATCGCTCGCGATCTTGATGTTGCCATCTGTACCATTCTTAAAGCCAACAGGGCAAGACAGGCCAGAAGCAAGTTCACGGTGAACCTGAGACTCTGTCGTTCGCGCACCAATCGCACCCCAGCTGATAAGATCCGCAACGTATTGTGGCGTGATCATATCAAGGAATTCGCTCGCGGTCGGTAAGCCCATATCGGTCAGATCAAGAAGAAGCTTACGACCAATGCGTAATCCGTCATTTAACTTAAATGTGTCGTCTAAGTACGGGTCGTTAATAAGTCCTTTCCAACCTACCGTTGTACGTGGTTTCTCAAAGTAAACACGCATCACGATTTCTAGTTGGTCGCCGAGCTCATCACGCAATACTTTTAACTTTTTACCGTACTCTACCGCCGCTTCAGGGTCATGAATTGAACAAGGGCCAACAATGACAAGTAAACGGTCGTCTTTGCCTTCCAGAATGTTGTGAATGGCATTTCGGCATTCAAAAGTAGTCGAAGAAGCAGTTTCAGTTGCCGGAAATTTTTCTAATACTGCAACGGGTGGCAATAGCTCTTTTACTTTATTAATTCTTACATCATCAGTTTGAAACATTACTTCTACTTCCTAGTTACTATCCCTGACCCACTATTTTGACCCAACTTTACTCAGTGCAACATTGTTCACAAAGCAAGCAATAACAAGGGCTGTAGGCTCATTTAATTGTGTCGATGGAAGTAACTTATCGACTTCACAGTAGACTTGCAATCACTTTTTCTAAAAAAATGCAAATTAACACCTAACGTTCATTTCAAAACACAGCGTACATTTAAGTTTACGAAAAAAGTTCAATAAAATTAGTTATTTTCTTAAAAATTTAAAAATCTTGTCTACAATGTAAGAAATATCAGAAGTTTGTGAGGGAGTTCGCGACTAAAAGTGTAGCAAGATCTAAGATATTGTTGCTTGATGTTAAATTAAATGACTATTAAACTAATTTCTTATAACTACCTAGTTTTACTCAAATTGTTAAAACAAAGTAGAAGTTAATATGCAATCAATACAAGGAAACATTATGAACAAAGTAGCAATTGCAGTAGCAGCAGTGGTAGCTGGTGGTTTAATGAGCTCTGCTCATGCTGAGATGTATATCGGGGGCAAAGTAGGCATGACTACTTTAGATGATGCTTGTTATCTAAACAGCCCTTGTGATGATGATGCTTTCGGTGCCGGAATGCACATCGGTTACGATTTCACCGATATCATTGCACTTGAGTATGGCGTTGATTACTTGGGTGACTACAAAGCTAACTTCAAGTCAGGGGCTAATGCTGTAGATACTATCGACGGCGATCTATGGGCACTAACACTTGCACCTAAATTCAACTGGCATCTAAACGACACGTGGAACCTATTCGCGAAAGTTGGTGGTGCTTACATGATTTCTGGTGACGAAAAAGACATCGTGCCTACAGGTTCACTTGGTGCTGAATACACCATTGACCGTAACTGGAGCGTTCGTGCGGAATACCAACGCTACCAAGACATCTCAGACGACGTTCTAGATGATATGGATGCTAACTTCTTCGGCATCGGTGTTAACTACAAATTCGCAGCAGCACCAGTTGTAGCGGCAGTAGTAACAGAAGAGGTGATGGAAGAAGAACCAGTAATGATGACGAAGACGCACCAAGAAGAGTACGGTACAGGTACGTTTGAATTCGACAGTGCAACACTGACTGATTCAGTGTCTGAGCGTCTAGATAACTTCGTTAATTTCTTGAACGAATACCCACAAGCTCAAGTTGAAATTACTGGTTACACAGATAGCTCTGGTCCAGCAGCTTACAACCAAAAACTGTCTGAGCGTCGTGCTCAAGCGGTTGCTGATTACCTAATCGCAGCAGGTATCGATGCAGATCGCTTCACAGTAACTGGTATGGGTGAAGAAGATCCAGTAGCTGACAACAGTACTCATGAAGGTCGCGAACAGAACCGTCGTGTTGTGGTACATGTACCTGAGTTCCAATACGAAGAACTGTCTCAACCTGAATAAGAGTTCCTACTCTGATTTAGTCTAAGGGATGCTTCGGCATCCCTTTTTACTTGCTTCAATTCCTCGCTTTATGCGTCTCATGTTAACGACATTAATCAGGCACCACATAGCTCTCTAGCCTTAACCATTTCCACAACTTAACGCTTAGATCTTATCCAAGCGACACACTCAAACCATTTTAAAACCTTCTTCTTGAACAGCTTTGCCGCCTGAACAACTCAAGACTTAAACAACCCTAAACACTCTTTATCTCTCACCTCGATTCCAAACGAACTTATACTGTCAAGACGGTCTAGAGCTTTCTTTTCGATATTCTTTTTTTAGGTTCTATTGACCTTTCGGGCTAACTTTTTGCAAAGAATGGTTTGCTGTTTATACAAGACAAAGACTTCTTATGTAGCTGGCCTACATAAGAAGTCGACAACGTAGTAGAAGTACCACCGCACCGAAGATTGGTGCGGTCAGTCAGTCGTTAGAAGAAGAGTTTTACACAGAGAACAATGAGCCTAAGTAATGGTCAGCTAATAGTGCAACGAACAGAGCAAGCAAATGGTAGATAGAGAATTTGAACGTTTCCATCGCACTATTAGGCTGTGGAGAAAACTTCAGCTTCCACGCGTGGTACACAAAGCCCGCATTGAGTAATAAAGAGGAGAATAGATAGACAAAGCCGACCATGCCGACTAGGACCGGTAATATACAAACTAACGTCAACAACACAGTATACAGAAGGATCGAAGTTTTGGTGTATTCAATACCATGAGTGACAGGCAACATCGGGATATCCACTTTTCGATAATCTTCTACCCGATGTATTGCCAATGCCCAAAAATGGGGTGGAGTCCATATGAAAATGATCATCACAAGCAGCCACGCGTTGGCATGTAATTCGCCAGTAACCGCTGTCCAGCCTAACAAAGGCGGCATTGCGCCCGCAATCCCCGCAATCACTATGTTCTGTGGAGTAGCGCGTTTGAGATACATGGTGTAAACCACCGCATAACCCAACAAACTTAAAAACGTCATCCAAGCTGTTAACGGATTAACCAGTGCATACAGAAGTACGAAGCCAACAACACCTAACGTAACAGCAAACAACGCGACTGATAACGGATTCGTGTCACCAGAAGGCAGAGGACGCTTATGAGTTCGAGCCATTCGCGCATCAATTCGGCGATCAATGAGGTGATTAAACGCTGCCGCGGAGCCAGCCATTAAGCCAATTCCGATAAGGCCAATCGCCGCTTGTAGCCAAGGAAAACTGGCCACCGGCGCTAAACTCATTCCGACAATGGCGGTAATCAACATAAGCGCAACGACTTTGGGCTTTGTTAGTTTTAAATAAGTTGAACCGAGCTTCTTCTTACCACTTTCTAGCGGTAACGCGATTTCTTTACTCATAGCGAACTCCTTTCGCTTGATGACTCCAACGAGCTTTACCCTGCCATAGGTAGAACTGACTAACACAGATAAGTGAAAGCATGACCGCTGCGCCTAAATTGTGCGCAACTGCCACATAGATAGGAAGTTGGAACACAACATTGCTTACGCCCAATAGGATTTGGCAAACCAAAGCTAAGCCAATCCATACACCCAAGCGCTGAGAATGGTGTGAGTCTTGTTTTAATAGTAATACGCAGTAAATCAGCACAACACATGCAGTAATGATGGCACCAATACGATGGCTGACATGAATTGTCATTCGAGCTGGGTAATCTAGAACACCAAACTCATAGTTATCAAACCCTGTTTGCCAGAAAGAAAACGCCTCTTTCCAAGATAAGTAACTGGTCCAGTTCCCCTCACAAATCGGTAAAGCGGTGCACATAAGAGCAGCGTAGTTGGATGATGTCCAACCACCAAGCAGGACCTGTGTTAACACTACGCCAAAAGCGATCAAGGAAAAGGTTCTCACGTTTTTTGAAGATGGCGAAAAGTAGAGGCTGTTCTGAGATTTAATCTGACAATAGAACACCGCTTGGAGAGCAAGCAATGTAAATCCGCCCAGTAGGTGCAACATAACAATCACTGGCATGAGTTTTAAAGTTACGGTCCACATTCCCAATGCTGCCTGACCAATAACTAAGACGCAGAGTAGAATCGGAATCGTCGCATCAACACGTTCAGCCCTAACGGCAACAATCGCCATCATCAAAATTACGAGCCCTAAGGTGCCCGCAAAATAACGATGAATCATCTCCAGCCAAGCCTTTCCGTGCTCCACTGCACGTTCTGGAAATAACGCATTCGCTCGAGAAACTTCAGCATCGGTTTGAGGAACGAGTAGTTGACCGTAACATCCCGGCCAATCTGGGCACCCTAAACCTGCATCAGCAAGGCGTGTGTATGCGCCCAGCATAATGACAACGAGGGTAAGACAAAGACTGAACTTAACTAAACGTTCTAACGCCATATCACTCTCTCCCTAACCTACACGTGATAGCTTCAATAGTTTTCGTAGATCCGCCAAAACGTCTTTACTTAACTGAACCAAATCCTCGTTGGCTTCCGGTGTATAGGCCATCACAAGTTGCCCTAATGGATCAACGATCAACATTTGCCCTGCTTGGACTTTTTCCGACAACGAATCATTCATTTGCATCACTATCATCGCTTCGCTCGCACTTGCTGACTGCTTTGATGTCCAGATAACTGGGACGACTCGCTCTTGGTACTTGCCCAACGCAATATGACTCTGCTGCATGAGGTGAAGTTGTTGCTGACACTGTTCTTGGCAATCAGAAGGCAACACATAAGCCAATTGCCACCCTTTTTCACTCAGAGGCGATGTCTGCCCCAATTGTTCAAATGTGGTATAGGGCTCCACCAGCTCACCTCTATTAGTCACACCCGTTTCATACCAGCCTTGACTAAGCACTACTTTGGCAATAATTGCCGGGAGAGCAAAAAGGACAATTAGCGACAACAGTACAATTCTTCCTCTCGTGACCGCTGATGTCATACCTCACCTCCTTGTGAGCGTGAACTTTTGAACCATCGAATGAAGATCATTACAGTGATAAGCAGAAATACACCCGCCATAACAAACCATTGAAAGGAGTAACCAAAATGCTTAGCACTGGTTAATGGCAAAGGATTCCATGGGAAAGAATACGGCCATCGGACTAAATTGTTTGGCTGTACGACGGTCGGCATTAATTCGACATTAAGTAACTGGCTCAGTTGATTGATGTTGAGGTTTTGCACGCGTATCGTATCGCCAACTTCTGCCATTAAGTCGGAACTCAAAGGGTTCATCGATTTGCGATATAAACGTCCAGTAACCTCGTAAGGGGCTTGTAAAGTTTCTACTTTAGGTAATACAGAGCGTGACGCGCCCCCTTTAACAAACCCTAATTCTAGGAGAGTCAATATGGTTGGGTCTTGGGTCAAAGAAACGACTTGAAACGCTAAATACCCCACTGCCCCTTCATACGTTTGGTTATCTAAAAGGATGACCGGAAGTGCCTCCGGAGTCACACTGGCTTTTACCTTAATGCCAATCACACTCTCCTCACGCCAATCATTGCTCTCCAGTACAGTGCGTATATCCTGATAAGGTGCATTCGCTCTTGCCAAAATAGCTTGTTCTAAAAGCTGCTTTTCGTTACCACGTTCGAGCTGCCAGAAGCCCAGTTTGACCAATAGAGAAAACACGACCACAGTTAAACAAACAGCAATCCAAACCCATTTCGATAACATCAAAAACGAAACCGGAGGTGCCATGTCCACCGTATTTCTGTTCAAATTAACGCTTGTCCTTTTGCTGCTTTTCATCATCTTTAACCTCGCAAAAGCGCTTATCGAAATGGTTCGCGAAGACCCAGAGGATTCATCGAAAAAAGGCAAACCAATGAGCCATTATCTCGGTCGTCGTATCATGTTTTCTGCGTTAGTCGTGATACTCCTTCTGATTGCTCTAGGGGCAGGCTGGATCGCCCCTAACCCTCGTCCTTACTAGTTTTACAGGACATAAACAAAAACAAATAAACACAGCCAAACCACATCTACAAAGTGCCAATACCAGCTGCCCGCTTGGAACGCAAAATGGTTTTTAGGTGAAAAGTGGTCCTTGGCGATGCGAAACAGCAATACGATGAGGAAAATGGTACCGAGGCACACGTGCAAACCATGGAAGCCCGTGAGCATAAAGAAGGTATTGCCATAAACGCCCGATTGTAGTGTCAGACCAATATCTTGATAGGCGTGGGCATACTCGACCGCTTGGTAATAGAGGAAGAAACCCGCTAAGACGATGGTGATCTCCAACCAGACAATCAGCGCCGTTCGCTTATCTTGTTCTAAGCTGATGTGTGCCATATGTAACGTAATCGAAGACAATAGCAGCAAAATCGTATTGGTTAATGGAATGCCTTGCCACGGCATTGCTTGAGTCATATCACCACCCGGCGTGGTAGTGAGCGGCCATATCGCCTCGAAAGCTGGCCACAGCACTTCATGAGTCATGGCATTGTTATCTGCGCCACCTAACCAAGGCACGGAAATCATTCTTGCGTAGAACAGAGCACCAAAGAACGCACCAAAGAACATGATTTCTGAAAAGATGAACCAGCTCATCCCTTGTCGAAATGAACGTGTAATTTGCGCGCTGTACTTTCCGGTAAGGGATTCGGTGATGACGTTACTGAACCACCCGGCCAACATGTAAAGCAAAAACAGCATACCAACCGCAAGAATAATGCCGCCTAGCGTCCCAACCGCACCGTCACTTTGAGTGCCTTGAACGGTCATTCCAGCACCGACAGCGACAAGGAATAACGCAAATGCACCTACAATAGGCCAACTGCTTTGTGCGGGAACATAATAGGTATCAGGCTTGTTACTCATGAGTTCTCTCCTTACAGACGCGCTTTGGTTTGAGGCGTTAAGGTCTGTTTCTCACTCCCTGAGAGGCTAGCTGTCGAAGACTCGCCCGATTGAGGAGGAAATTTGTAGAGTGTGTAAGACAAGGTCAATGTATGAATTGAATCCGGTACGTCCGGCTCAATGTAGAAAATCAAAGGCATACTCGCTTGTTGCTTACCTTCCAATGGTTGTTGATTAAAGCAAAAACACTCGATCTTATTGAAGTAAGCCGCACCAGTACCCGGCGATACGGAGGGCACAGCTTGTCCTACTAAATCTTCACCGCTTTGATTAAAAGCAAAATATTCAGTTTGAATCACTTCGCCTGGGTGAACATCCATGGATACGACTTTTGGTTTGAATTCCCAAGGCATATCTGGGTTGACGTGTGCCATAAATTCCACACGAATGGTTCTGGAGATATCCGCTTGCATGCCTGTTGGCTGAATCGCTGCTACTTCACTGGTTTTTCCGTTAATACCCAATGCATCGCACATGATGTCGTAGAGTGGGACAAGAGCAAAACCGAAGCCAAACATCATTGCTGTCGCTAACAGCAACTTGATAGTGAGTTTCTTATTGGATGAATTACTTTGCATCTCAATCACCTCACGCTTTTCTTAATCGACTTTTGGCGGTGTTGTAAACGTATGATGTGGCGCTGGACTTGGTACTGTCCACTCTAAACCTTCTGCTCTCTCCCATGGTTTTGCTGGCGCTTTTTCACCGCCGCGAATGCACTTGATCACCAGCCACAAGAAGATCAATTGAGACAGACCAAAGGCAAAGCCACCTATCGATACAATTTGGTTTATGTCTGCAAACTGGATGGCGTAATCGGGAATACGTCGTGGCATCCCAGCTAAGCCCAAGAAATGCATTGGGAAGAACAGTACGTTAACCGAGATAATCGAGCACCAGAAATGCCACAGACTCAGCTTGTGGTCATACATATTGCCCGTCCACTTCGGTAGCCAGTAATACGCTGCCGCCATAATCGAGAACACCGCACCTGACACCAATACATAGTGGAAGTGTGCTACGACAAAGTACGTATCGTGGTATTGGAAGTCCGCAGGCACAATTGCCAGCATCAAGCCTGAGAAACCACCTATTGTGAAAAGAACAATAAAGGCGATGGCAAATAACATCGGTGTCTCGAACGTCATTGCACCTCGCCACATGGTCGCTACCCAGTTAAACACTTTCACCCCGGTTGGCACGGCTATTAACATGGTGCAGTACATGAAGAAAAGTTCGGCGAATACTGGCATCCCTGTGGTAAACATATGGTGTGCCCACACTAGGAATGAAAGCAGCGCGATACTACAAGTTGCGTAAACCATCGAATGGTAACCGAACAACTTCTTGCCACTAAACGCAGGGATGATTGCCGAAACAATACCAAACGAAGGCAAGATCATGATGTACACCTCTGGGTGACCGAAGAACCAAAAGATGTGCTGGAACATCACCGGGTCACCGCCACCAGCGGCATCAAAGAAGCTGGTACCGAAGTATTTGTCGGTCAAAACCATGGTCACCGCACCGGCTAATACGGGCATCACAGCTATCAGCAAGAACGCCGTGATTAGCCAAGTCCAGACGAACATTGGCAACTTGAACCATGTCATGCCCGGTGCTCGCATATTTACAATGGTCACTATGACGTTAATAGCCCCCATAATAGAACTGATACCCATGATATGGACTGAGAAAACAAACAACGCCGTACTGTCAGGGCCGTAGGTTGTAGAAAGTGGCGCGTAGAAAGTCCACCCGAAATCAGGACCACCACCCGGTAAGAACAAAGAGCCGATCAAAATGAGGAAAGCAAAAGGTAAGATCCAAAAACTCAAGTTGTTCATTCGCGGTAACGCCATATCTGGAGCGCCAATCATCATTGGGATCATCCAGTTAGCTAAGCCGGTAAACGCAGGCATGACGGCACCAAATACCATCACCAAACCATGCACCGTCGTCATTTGGTTGAAGAATTGAGGATCAACCAATTGCAAACCTGGTTGGAATAACTCAGCGCGAATGATCATCGCCATCGCGCCGCCCGTGAGGAACATGGCAAAGCTAAACCACAAATACAGCGTACCGATGTCTTTATGACTGGTGGAATAAAGCCAACGTGATAGCCCTTTCGGTGCGTTATGATGATCGTAGTCGTCTTCAATCGCAATGGTGGTGTTTGCGGTCGTTTGCGCTTCTGCAGGAGCAGACTTCACCGCTTTTTCAATTGGCTTACTCATATTTCCTCCTTGGCACTTTCTTGTGCCTTAAAGGCGTTAACATCGGATGCTTGAACGGTATCGCCAGTGTCATTTCCCCAAGCATTTCGTTGATAGGTAATAACAGCAGCAATTTCTTGGTCGCTAAGTTGGTTAGCAAAAGCTTGCATCGCTGTCCCTGCACGTCCGTTCACTAATACGTCGATGTGAGCCATAACCGGGCCTTTAGCTATTTCGCTGCCTTTAATCGCCGGGAATGCGCCCGGAATGCCTTCACCATTGGCTTGATGGCACACGGCACAGCGCGCGGTGTAAATGGACTCGCCTTGTCCCATCAAGTCTTCCATTGAAAGGTCTTGCGTTAGTGCTTCTTGTGCAGCCGCTTTTTGTAATGCAATTTCTTGTTTCTTGTCTGCCATCCATTGGTCGAAATCGTCTTCCGCCATCGCATGAACGACAACCGGCATGAAACCATGTGCTCGACCACAAAGCTCTGCACACTGACCGCGATACACACCCGGTTCGTCAATCTTGGTCCAAGCTTCATTGATAAAGCCTGGAATCGTATCTTTCTTAACTGCGAAATCAGGCACCCACCAAGAGTGGATTACGTCATCAGACGTCATTAAGAAACGAACTTTACGGTTGATTGGTAAAACGAGCGGATTGTCCACTTCGAGTAAGTAGTGCGCCCCTTTCGCTTCGATACCATCAATTTCTTTTTGGCTGGTAGCAAGTAGACTGAAGAATTCGACGTCCTCACCGAAGTAACTGTAGTGCCACTTCCACTGGGACCCCGTGATCTTCACCGTGAGGTCAGATTGACTGGTATCCTCCATCGCCACCAAAGTTTTTGTGGCAGGAATCGCCATGGCAATGAGGATAATGACGGGGATAATGGTCCAGATGATCTCCACTTTGGTGCTTTCATGGAAATTTGCCGCAACTGCCCCTTTTGACTTGCGGTGTCGGAAGATGGAATAGAACATCACACCAAACACCACAAAGGCGATGGCACAACAGATGTAGAAGATCAGCATATGTAATTCATACACTTGCTCACTGATCCCTGTTACACCTCTCGTCATGTTGTAATCGTTTTGCTCTGACCAACTGTACGAAGAAAATGTGATAAAAATCACATTCATTAATAAGGCTAGAGTAGTCGCTAATCTTTTCAAAAGATCTCTCCTCTGCTCAGCCGCTGCGCTTGCGCGAGCTTCCTTGTTTCCCGATGCAAATATCGAACAAATTTACAAAAAATCACAAAAACTACGATTTCAATGCACTTTGTTATATTTATGTTAAAAGGCTAGTTATAGTTCAATAGTTCTTCAAGAAATAAAATGTGAATAAATTCTGTACAGAGAGAAAAATAAATTCGGTTTATCGATTGCCCTCTTTGAAATGTAATTGAGAACCATTTACATTAATAAAAAGAAAACATTGGGACACTTTCCTGATAAAAGTGTCTAAACAAGTAGGCTCCCCCTGCTAAGGAAAGATGAATATGACAACACAAATTACTCAATGGCTAGCACGAGATCCTGACCCAAAAACTCGTGAAGAGCTTCAGCACCTAGTCGATGCGAATAACGAACAAGAACTGACAGATCGATTTGGCTCACGCTTAGCATTTGGTACAGCAGGTCTGCGAGGCAAAGTTGGGGCAGGTCCAAATCGCATGAACCGTTTAGTGATTCAAGAAACAGCAACAGGTCTCGGTCACTATCTGATTGAACAAGTGAAAGATGCATCGTCTCGCGGTGTTGTTATTGGTTACGATGGTCGCCCAGATTCACAACAGTTCGCACACGATACGGCTTCCGTACTTACTGCTTTAGGCATCAAGGTTTACCTAACCTATAAAGTAGCGGCCACACCAATTGTTGCTTTTGGTGTTCGTGAGTTAAATGCTGCAGCAGCTGTGGTTGTTACCGCAAGCCATAACCCGCCTGAGTATAACGGCTTTAAAGTTTACTGGGAAAATGGCGCGCAAATCATTCCACCGCACGATTCAGGTATTGCTGCAAAAATCGATGAAGCAACAACAAAACCGCTTCCTCTAATGTCACTCGACGACGCGAAGCAAAAAGGTCTGTTAGTTTGGCTTGAAGACGAGTACTACCAAACGTACCGTAAGACAATGAACGACAACGCGCTGCTTACACCAAACAGCAACACAGACATCTCGATTGTTTACACCGCGATGCACGGTGTCGGTGCGGAAATGGCAGAAACGTTGCTCGCAGATGCTGGCTTTGAAAAAGTGGCAAGTGTTCCAGAGCAGCGCGAACCGGACGGCACGTTCCCTACTGTTAACTTCCCGAACCCGGAAGAAGCGGGCGCCATGGATATAGTGATGGCACTGGGTAAATCTGTTAATGCCGACATAGCTTGCGCGAACGATCCTGACGCAGACCGCTTTGCCGTGGCAGTAAAACGCCCAGATGGCGAGTACCAAATGCTAACGGGTGACCAAGTGGGTTCATTGTTTGGTGACTACTTACTGCAAGGTCAACCAAACGCGCTTGTTGGGAATACCATTGTGTCTTCTCGTCTATTGAGCAGTATTGCGAAAGCACATGGCGCAGAATACTACCAAACGTTAACTGGCTTTAAATGGCTAACCAACGTAGCAATGACACAAGAGACAGATGCAAATCCGTTCCTATTCGCTTACGAAGAAGCACTAGGCTACACGGTAGGCAACAAGGTTTGGGATAAAGATGGCTTGTCAGCACTGGTCGCTTTCTCTCAATTAACAGGTAAGTTGAAAGCACAAGGCAAAACGCTGTGGGATAAGTTAGAAGAGTTATACCGCCAACACGGTTTCTACTTCAACGCGCAACGCAGCATTGCGCTTGCCCCTAAATCACCACCAATCGGCGACAAACTGCGCGCAAACCCACCGAAAGAGATCGCGGGTAAACGCATTGAAGTGATCGAAGATCTGAAGTCATCACTTCGCTTTGTGACCGATGGTCCAACAGAAGCGATTGACTTGCCTGCAAGTGACGTATTGGTTTACCACCTAGAAGACAAATCACGCGTGATTGTTCGCCCTTCTGGTACTGAACCGAAGTTAAAGTGTTACTACGAAGTGATCAGCGACTTCCCAGCAGAGATGAATTACGCGCAAGCTAACCAAGCAGCGGAAGCGAAGATGAACGCATTGATCGAAGCACATCAACAAAGCTTGTAATTCAGGTTTGAAACATTGACTCTGTGACAACAGCAAATAGTAAATAGTAAAAGAGGCGCATCGAGCGCCTCTTTTTTTGTTCAATTCAAACCAAATCAAGCAATCTGTTTTTGCAGGAAATGTTTATCAATGCCTGCTGCTGGGTAACCTGAATACTGCCCTACTTTTTCAAAACCCAATTTCAAGTAAAAATCGAGTGCTTGAAAGCTATAAGTATCGAGGTACAAATGCGTTACTCCACGCGGTTTCACTTGTTCTTCCAGCAGAGAAATCAGTTTGCTTCCCAATCCCGAAGTACGTGCCTCTGCATCTACCCAAAGATATTCAACGAACACGGTGTTATTGAACATCTCTCCCGTAAGTCCACCAATCACTTTGCCCTCGTCATTATGGGCAAAGCAGCCAACTGCGTTTACATCCCCATCCGGTAAATGCATGCGGTTATACGCTCGGATGCCATCACGGATAAAGTCGAGATCGTTTTGTTCTGGGTTGAGTTTAAATTCAAGTTTCATACTGCCACTCCTTGGAAATCAGTGTGATACTAAAACAAAAAGCCAGCGAGTGCTGGCTTTTGTATAAAAATCTGATTGTTCTTACATCGCGAAGCTACTAAGCATCCAAACTGCCAAAATAATAAACACTAATCCCATCAGCTTGCCTTGGTACATACGGAACTTAGCGTTTTCAACCAAACCTTTCCCCAACGTTCCAGCAAGAGCAACCAGCAAAATGTTGAATAATAGGCCTAATATATTCAGCACTAAGCCTAGCGCCAACATCTGTTCACCAGAAGATGCCGTGATATTGCTAGATACAAACTGTGGCAAAAACATTACGAAAAACACCAACGCCTTGGGGTTCAGTAAATTGCTCATTAAGGCACGCTGATAGTAAGTCGATGCCATTTTATTCTTTTGGTCAAGCTCTGGTGCAGCAGAAACGTCCGCTCGCAAACAGTCCCAACCCATTTTGAGCAAGTACGCGCCCCCCAGTAGATGAAGTACTTTTAACGCGATTGGGCTCATCGCAATCAAGGTCGATACGCCCATTGCGGCCAATAAGGTTAAGATCACACCGGATGTCGCGTTGCCCAAGCTCGCAAACAGACCAACTTTCTTACCATAGCTCATGCTAGAACTGGCAATCAGCAACATGTCAGGCCCAGGTAACAAAAGAAGTGCAACAACAGCAGTGAGATAAACAGGGAGTACAGATAAATCGATCATGGTGGAACTGGCTTTCTAAAACAGGCGGCGGATCTTATACCAATGAGTAGATAACAACCAGACCAAATATCTAACCAAGGAGTAAAATTCAGAAAATAGAAAAGGTTTAATGTTCAATTTAAAAACAATTAACCTTTTTGGTGTTTATTTTTAATACCGATAGCAATTTTGTACAAAAATAAGCAGGATGGATCCAGTAGACTCCAAATGATGTGATGCCACGATTAATGCTTGCGCAGTTCGGAACAAGATGAAAGAAAAGAATAAGGAAATCGCGACTTTTAAGATTGCTCAAGAGCTCGGTGGCTTGGAGCTGCTCGACGCAAAGTACGAAAAACAGAATTTCTCTCGTCATAGCCATGAAGGCTACACCATAGGTGTGATTGAAAAAGGCGCGCAACAGTTCTTTCGTACTGGTGGCAACCACATCGCACCGCAAGACAGTATCATTCTTGTAAACGCCGACGAGGTGCATAATGGTCATTCAGCATCAGAAGGCGGTTGGGAATACAAAGCCATGTATCCCGTACCAGAGCAGTTTCAAACGCTTGGGGAAGAACTTGGCGCACCCAATGTCGCGCAGCCCTACTTCCCCCAACCTGTCGTTTACGATCCGGAACTAGCTAATCAACTGCGATTAGTGTTCGATACTCTAGAGAAGTCCGATAACCGCTTATTAAGAGAGACACTTGTCTACGGTACGTTGGTCAAACTTGCCAGTAAGCACAGTACACATCGAGCCCCTCTTCAAGATGCAACCAAAGCGCAAAAGCAAGTACATCTGGTAAAAGAGTTTCTTGAAGACTTTCCTCAAGCCGATGTCTCTTTAGAAGAACTGGCGAAATTAGCGGGATTAAGCCCTTTTCATTTGTTGCGCGAGTTTCAAAAACAATTCGGCTTTCCGCCGCACGCGTTTCAAATTCAGCAGAGACTCCGAATGGCGAAAAAACTGCTCAAGTTAGGACAAAAGATTTCTGATGTTGCTCAAGAGTGTGGCTTTCACGATCAAAGCCATTTGCATCGTCACTTTAAAAAAGCCATGGGCGTAACGCCTGGGCAGTACATCAAGCATTGTTAGCAATTTTGTACAAGGCAGCTTGCTGAGGTCAGCCTACCTTAACAGCATGTTTTTCTATTTAAGTTGAAGTTATGGATACTACTTTGCCAACTCATCAAGACTCAAAATCCTCGCTCTTTTTACAAGGCACCATCGCAATGATGCCATTGAGCATCGCTGTATTGCCTTGGGGATTACTAGCCGGCTCATTTGCCATTGATACTGGCTTACACCCTTTGGAAGGTCAGGCGCTTTCCGCCATTCTGTTTGCAGGCTCCGCACAACTCGTGGCTATGGGGATGATTAAAGCAGGCGCTGGCTTGACGACTATGTTGCTGACTACCTTTTTTATTACCTCTCGCCATTTTCTTTATAGCGTTTCAATGCGCAGTAAAATTTCGCCATTGCCATTAAAGTGGCGTCTTTCACTTGGCTTTTTACTCACTGATGAGCTATTTGCCATCGTCGGGCACCAATCCGATAAACAATTTAATCGATGGTACGCCCTTGGCGCAGGATTAAGCTTTTATCTCTTCTGGAACTTCGCAACGCTTGCTGGCATCGTCGCTGGCAGTTTGATACCTGAATTGAATGAGCTCGGATTGGAGTTTGCCGTTGCTGCCACCTTTATCGCGATTGTGGTGCCAACGATAAAAAGCATTCCCGTGTTATGCAGTGTTTTAGTGGCATTAGTTAGCTCAGTAGCGCTGAACTACTACCAAGTGGAAGGAAGCTTGATGTTCGCGAGCATTCTCGCCATGTTAACGGGCTATTTTGTGGAACAATTTACGACGAAAGCACCAAACCTTGAGAGTACACCGGAGGAGCGCCAATGATCTTTTTGTCTATCTTAGCCATGACAGCCTTGGTGTTCACCAGCCGTTATCTGTTCTTAGAACCGAAATTACCGCTCAGGTTGGGGGTAAGAGCTCAGAAAGTATTGAGCTACGCAAGCCCTGCAGTACTCACCGCAATTTGGGCTCCAATTGTGTTTATGCCAGAAGGTGAACTTAGCGTGACATGGCAAAATCCATTTCTATTGGCTGCTCTATTAGCCGCTGCGATTGCGTACCTCACCAAGAATGTCTTGCTCACCACCATAGTAAGTATGGTCGCGTTCTTATTGCTTCGAATTTGGTTGTAAGCTCACGACTAAGTAGCTACCCACTCAATCTCTAACAAGGTGATGTCTCCACACTTCAAACGCCCAAGGAAGACATCGCCTTGATGCACTTCTCCAACGCCCTTTGGTGTGCCTGTCATCACGACGTCACCATCTTCTAGTGTTGTATAGCTCTTCAGCTCATCGAGAATATTAACTGGTGGGTAAAGCATCTGTTTAACGTGCCCTTTTTGAACATGAACACAGTTAATCAAAAGCTCTAAGTTGAGGTCGTCAATATCGACACCTTGAAGAGAGTGGAATCGACTGAATACCGCTGAGCCGTCGAACGCTTTGGCACGCTCCCACGGTAGTCCTTTTTCTTTGAGGATAGATTGTAAGCCGCGTTTGGTCAGATCTAAGCCAAGCCCAACCGCATTGTATTGACCATTTTTGATCAGAAGGCAGATTTCTGCTTCGTAATGCAAAGGCTCTTGATGAAATGAGGTGAGTTTGGTTGAAACGGAAGTCGCCGGTTTATTAAACACCACCATTTGCTCTGGCATGGCATTATTGAGCTCTTGAATATGCTCAACGTAGTTACGCCCAACACACAGAACTTTACCAACTTTGACTTTCTTCTCTTCAACCTGAATGACGCTCATTGCTCTTCCCTGCAAAACAAAACGCACATGATAATCTAACTGATTGAGTTGCCCACACTAGTTCCCACTCTTGAATGTTAAAAACAAGACATTCAGCCCGTTTTGCTCTCTCGCCTTCAAGGCGAAACTCTCTCATTTATCAAACATTAGAGATGAAAAAAGCCGCCCATCGTTGG
>NZ_MDAW01000138.1:0-51923 GCF_002875385.1 Vibrio sp. 10N.222.52.B12
GACCATATAATTAGCCCCGCTACGTAATGAGCGGGGCTTTTGTTTATCTCAAGTTAAGTATCTGCAGCTAAGTATGCGTCTGCTTAGCGGACGTATTTCGCTGTCGCGCTGACAAACCAATGTTGCAACTTGCCATCTGGGTTCTCTACCCACAGGTCGTTATGGTAGCGGTAGATGCGACCATTCACGGTGAGGGTTAGCGTGTTATCACCGGTTTGCTTCATGCGAATAAACTGATCAGAAGTCACCAAAAACGGCTCCAAATCATCCGTGCTTGCGCCTTTGTACACCACGAAGTAACCAAACATATTGCCGGCATCTGGGTCTGTCGAATGAATGCGATGGCCAACCAGTGTGTAGTTGTCGTTGAGCGCTTCTTCGAGGGTTTGTGCACCTACGGTTTCGTGAGAAGGGATAAATACCCAAGCCAGTACACCTATCGCGATCACTAGCAGTAATAGTACTGCTCGCATGAAGTTTTTCATCATGGTTATCCGTTTAACGTTGGAATTTCATTTTGTACATGCGCTTATCCGCTAAATTGATCAGGAAGTCAATGTTGTCTGCGTCTTGCGGGTAGCTAGCGACCCCCAAACTTGTCGATAGGCCATTGGCTTGCTCAGAGGAGAGAATCGGCTTTTCAAACACCACATTGATATGGTGCGTGACTTCATCGATTTTCGTTTGATCAATAGAGTCGACGATCACGGCAAATTCGTCGCCGCCCATGCGGTACACGGCAAAGTCATCCAGCGCCATTTGGCTTAGACGAGTTGCGATTTCTATGAGCGCAATATCGCCAGCTTGATGGCCTAAGGTGTCATTGATGTCCTTAAAGCCGTTTAAATCGAGCAGCATGAGTGAGAAAGGCGAGTTGGTTTCTTCCTTTCGGTGTAAATCAATAAACAGCGCGCTTCGGTTAGCAAGCTTGGTGAGCGGATCGCTCAATGCCATTTTTTTGTGGAACTTGGACTCACGTTTATAAAAATACGTCAGCAGTGCCACGGTTAGGACAAAGATACCGAGCAATACGTATTGCGCTTGCAGCAAGTTATACGCTTTCTCTTGTTGATGTTTGTAGAGGGGACTGGCAACACGAAAATGCAGAGTGACGTAATCGATCATTTGCATGTAGAGGTTTTGAGTTTCACGATAAAACTGACTCGCGGCGACGCTACTGCCCGTTTTCGCTTCTACTAATACGGGTTCGAGTTGTTGGAATTGGTCAAACAGAGAAAGAAAATAAACTCGAACCTCTTCTCGTGAGAGAAAAGAATCGGCTTCTTTATTGTTAATCAGCAAATCAAAACGGCTCCACGCTAGCTCGTATTGCAGCTCAGCGGAATCAATGTTCATCACGCTTTCGTTCAAGCGTCGAGCTTCCCCTACCAGTTCAGATAATTCTTTCGAAAGATGGAACAAGAACCAAGTGGCTTGGTTTTGTTGATCCGAATAGGTTTTAGTGAGCGCTCGAGTTTCTTGCAGTAGTAGTACGTTTGCGAACAGCAGTGTGGATGCAAATATCAGTAGGAGTAACTTGCTCTTGGTTGAAAATGGCCCCTGATGAGGGGGATTGGGCTTTGCTTTCATTGTTATTCTTCTTTCGCGCTGATCCTGTTTATTTGCCATACCATTTGTGAGTGGTATAGGGCGACATCAATTTCCGGATATTCATCCATTGAGTAGATCAGCCAGTATGGGCCTTTATTTCTTACTTTAATGTAATGATGGTTTTGCTTATACGCCACGATCGGTTGATAGCGCAGGATGTCTTCGCGCGAGAGGTTTGAATGGTAGTCATTAAGTGCACGAACTTCGACACGCTCAGGTACTTTGCCAAAGGCATGTTGTAGGAGGGTGCTAAGTTTTACACCGTCAAATTCTGCTGGGCTGTCTAGCCAAGGAAGTTGTGTGGTGTAAGTGGTTTGAGGCAAGGACTCTAAGTCTTTCAGTGCCACAACGACATTGGGTTTCTCAGGACTGCTAAACTGTATTGTGTTTGCAAAAAGTATTGGTGCAAACAAAAGCAAAGCGAGTGCTAGTGTTTTTCTCATCTTGTGCCCTTTGATTTTTATTGCCGGCATTGCAACTAGAGCGAACATCGCCAGTTAAAATCTCGGTCATATATTTATTAATAATAGAGCCAACCTGATGGTTTTATATAATACGTTATGGGTGAAAAGTAACCGTTGGTGGAATATACGTCAAGGTTAATGAGAGAGTTAAAAATAGAACTATTGGATGAATATATCATTTCGTTCATTTTATGTGCAACTTGCACCACGTTGTCTAACTTTCGCGACACATTCAACTCAATCGGAGAAGCGATATGTTTGATTGGTATTACAAGGTTATCCTCAATTACACCAACTTTAGTGGTAGAGCAAGACGCCAAGAGTATTGGTACTTTACGTTGGTGAATGTGTTGGTCAATTTAGTCATGGCTATCATCGATAGGGTGATTGGTAGCCTGATGCAAATGGATAATTTTGGTTTTTTCGGTGTGATTTATGCGCTGTTTATTATGATACCGTCGATAGCGCTCACCGTGCGTCGCTTACATGATTCAGGACGCTCAGGTTGGTGGGCTCTTATCGCCTTTGTTCCAATTATAGGTATTTTGGTGCTGTTGTACTTCTTGATTCAAGACAGTGAAGAAGGCTCGAACCAATACGGTGCGAACCCTAAGTATCAATCATGATGATGAGAACCGAGTGGGTTTACATGCCTGAGCCCACTTGGAAATAAACCGCACTGTCCTCATCGCTGAAGGCAAAGTCCATACCTGCTTGTAACCCATAACGACGAGCGATGAGGTAACGAAAGCCGACGCCATAAGCGTATTCGGCATCATTTTCGAATAACGGCTCATTTGTTGATGCGTAACCAAAACCGCCAAAGATATTGGTCGACCAGCGGGTATTCCATTGGTAAGTCAGCTGAGATTCTACTGATAAGGTTTCGTCACCTTGATAGCGATTTCTCGCCACGCCACGCAGTTCAATGTCTGGGTAAGACGCTGGTGGTAAAAAGCGTTCGTCAGTGTAGAGTGCCTTGTATTGTCCACGCAGTGCCAACGACCAGTCGTCTGCCAGTTCCCAATAATTAATCCCCGCTACATCCAACTGCTCGTATTCGTAATCACTGCCAATGGCGTCGTTGTACCAAAGATACTCCGCTTTGTAGTTGTAGCCCTCAGTTGGGCTAAAGAAGTTGTTTCGGCTGTCCCATTCCAATGTCAGACCCAACCCAGAGGTGGTGGGTGAGGTGTTGGTCAGGGTTTGCAGCAACTTATCTGCAACAGGAGAGTTAGTGATTTTTTGGTCGGTGACGAAATAGAGTTGTTTCACCCCGATAAACAACGGGGCATCAATAATGCGGTATTGAAGATGGTTGAGCATGCCGCCGCCAGTTATCTCGAAATCTAACCCCTTACCATTAAATACGTTATCTAGCCCAGGTAAGGAGGATTGTGGATAGAAGGTCATATTAAAGTCGCCATATCCGACGCCACCAAGGTAACGAACCGTGTCTTGCGCCCAGGTCCGGCGGTGACCAAGAAAGCCCATCCAAGTGCCGTTTTCAGTCGCGAAACCACCTACCGCGGTGATTGCAGGTGTTAACAGTTGAGCGCCTCCATCGAGAGACGTTTCGGCTAACTCACGTCTTTTCTCCCGTTGCTCATCGGATTCATGCAAGAACACGCCAGTAAAGCCCAAACCGTAGCCGACGGCAGGCTCAGTAATCACAATCGGAACAGGTAGAAAGCCATAGGCGTTTTCAGCAAGGTATTCGCCCATATCTAATTGCCCATCGATGGGATCGAAGAAGCTTATTGCCTCGGCAATAGGAGAGGTTGCTAACAACCCGAAGCAAGTCGAGGTTAACAGGGCTGACGTTGGTTTTTTCATACAGTGTTAGCGATAATTGAATGATGTTCAATTACAAGTTAGACGTCATTTCGGCAAATTGCAATGGGGGCTGTGTAAAGGGGAGGTGAGTGTTTTTAGAACACAAAAAGCCACCCAATGAATGAGTGGCTTTGTATAGGACAAGATATTAAACCGTTTGGTTTTTCATCGCTTTTTGTTTTATCACCAGCAAGTACTACGCAAATAAGTGCTTCGCATGGAAGTTTAAGTGCTCAGCAATAAAGCTCGAAATAAAGAAGTAGCTGTGGTCGTAACCTGATTGCATTCGCAATTCAACTTCAGAATCATGAGCTTTTGCTGCCGCCAGTAACGCATCTGGTTTCAATTGCTCAGCAAGGAAGTTATCTGCATCACCTTGGTCGACTAAAATCGGCAATGGGGATTTGTTTTGCTTAAGTAATTCGCTCGCATCGTATTGTTTCCAACTCTCAATATCTGTGCCTAGGTAGGCGGTAAACGCTTTTTGGCCCCAAGGACATTGCATTGGGTTACTGATTGGGCTGAATGCTGAAATTGAGCGGTATTGGCTCGCGTTTTTCAAACCAATCGTGATTGCACCGTGACCACCCATGCTGTGACCGGAAATCGACTTCACATCTGAAACAGGGAAGTTGCTTTCTATGATCGCAGGCAGCTCTTTGGTGATGTAATCGTACATATGGTAATGACGTGACCACGGTTCTTGCGTCGCGTTTAGGTAGAAACCTGCGCCTTTACCCAGATCGTAGTTTTCGTCGTCTGCAACGTCGTCACCGCGAGGGCTTGTATCTGGCGCTACAATCGCGATACCCAACTCTGCTGCCATTTGAAATGCACCGGCTTTCTGCATGAAATTCTCGTCGGTACAAGTCAGGCCAGATAACCAGTAAACCACTGGAACTGGGTTTGATTTTGTTGCATTAGGTGGCAAGAAAATCGCAAAGCGCATGTTGCAATTGAGTGTGCGAGATTCGTGCGTGTACTGTTTATGCCAACCACCGAATACTTTGGCTTGGCTTAGGCTTTCAATGGTCATGGATAATCTCTCGATAAAACAATGTTTATTTAAAAACAGTGAGTATTTAAAACAATGATTTTCTAACGGCGGACAAGACCGTTAAGACAGTGGATGGCTCTCTTCCCGAGGAAAACGTGTCCAGAGAGAAGAGAGCTTATTTCAAATTTTCAAATATCAATCACATTACGTGAGTTGTATCTTGGATTATTTATCCATGTGAAGAACAGTACGGATAGATTCACCTTTGTGCATCAATTCGAATGCTTCGTTCACGTCTTGTAGGCCCATAGTGTGCGTGATGAATTCTTGTAGACCGAATTCGCCAGCCATGTAACGGTTTACGATTTCTGGAAGCTCAGAGCGGCCTTTAACACCACCGAAAGCAGAGCCACGCCATACACGACCAGTTACTAGTTGGAATGGACGAGTTGAGATCTCTTGACCTGCGCCCGCAACGCCGATGATTACCGACTCACCCCAACCTTTGTGACAACACTCAAGAGCTTGACGCATCACGTTTACGTTACCGATACATTCGAATGAGTAGTCAACACCACCGTCTGTCATCTCAACGATAACGTCTTGGATTGGTTTGTCGAATTTCATTGGGTTGATGCAATCAGTTGCGCCAAGTTGTTTTGCTAGCTCGAACTTGCTTTCGTTGATGTCGACACCGATGATTTTGCTTGCACCAGCCATACGTGCACCGATGATTGCAGAAAGACCGATACCGCCAAGACCGAATACAGCAACTGTGTCGCCTTTTTCAACTTTAGCTGTGTTAAGTACCGCACCCATACCAGTGGTTACGCCACAACCTAGAAGACAAACTTCTTCAAGTGGCGCTTCTTTGTTTACTTTCGCTAGTGAGATTTCTGGAAGAACCGTGTACTCAGAGAAAGTAGAACAACCCATGTAGTGGAAAATAGTCTCACCGTTGATAGAGAAACGGCTTGTGCCATCTGGCATTAGACCTTTACCTTGAGTTTCACGAACTGCCTGACATAGGTTAGTTTTGCCAGATTTACAGAACTTACACTCACCACATTCAGCTGTGTAAAGTGGGATAACGTGGTCGCCAACTTCAACGCTTGTTACGCCTTCGCCAACCATCTCAACGATACCGCCACCTTCGTGACCAAGGATTGAAGGGAAGATACCTTCTGGATCGTCACCTGATAGTGTGAATGCGTCAGTGTGACAAACACCAGTTGCTACGATACGAACAAGAACTTCGCCCGCTTTTGGAAGTTGTACATCAACTTCTTCCATTTTAAGTGGCTCACCTGCAGCCCATGCAACCATTGCTTTTGATTTAATGTGAGTTTGACCTGGTTTGATTTCAAGTGCCATTGGATGTTTCCTTTATATTCTCAGTATGTAGAGTGACGTCATAAGCGTAGTTGAGAGTTTCTCTCTACGCTGCGTCGTTTTGTTGGTGCCCATTTTAGGTGTTTCACGAAAAATGATAATCCGGTTAAATTGAAAATGATTTTTACGCATACGTAATAATCAACAAAAAGGTGCAATGATTTATGCGAGTGAAACAGGGTAAGTTGGAGAAAAACAAAGTAAGGACAAGAAAAATCGTTTTGGGGTTTGACCTCAAGCTTGGTTGAGGTTTTATTGTGTCGGCCATTGCGAAGAAACATCGATTTAGGATCAGAATGAACAATACAGATTTAAAGGCTTACTTAAACAAGATTGGCGTAACGCAGCAATTGGACGTCAGCGTGGATACTCTCTTTGCGCTGCATAACGCGCAGCATCGTCGTTTGCCATTTGAGAACTTTGATATCGCATTGGGTAAAGGCATTTCGACGTCTGAACAAGATATCATCGACAAGTTGGTTTACCACGAGCGCGGTGGTTACTGTTTTGAATTGAACGGTCTGCTGCGAAGAGTGCTACAACAGGTTGGCTTTAAAGCAAGGCCGCTTTTAGGCCGCGTACACTTGTCTGGCACTCCTTCAGGCAGAACACATCAGTTCACATTGGTGACATTTGGGGATGAAAAGTGGATTGTTGATGCAGGCTTTGGCTCAAACACACCACGTGCACCGCTGCCTTTTGTAATCAATCAGCCTATTCATACCGATCTGCAAACATTCCGTTTTGTTGAAGATGAGCGTGTTGGCTACATGCTACAAATTCAGTCTTATGATGATGCAAACCAGTGGCTTGATATGTACAGTTTGGACTTTGAACATGTGTTTGATGGCGACATTGTGTGTGGAAACCACTATGCGTCCACGGCACCTCATTCGCGCTTTACGTCCAGTCGTGTTGCCACGCTAGCGACCGAGTTTGGGATCATCACGTTGGCGAACCACACGTTAAAGCTCCGTTTGAATAATGAAGTGGTTGAACAAGAACTGGCAGAAGGGCAAAGCTACCTATCAGCACTGAAAGAGCACTTTGGTATTGAGCTAGATGCCGAGTACCAAGACTTAAAACCGTTACCTCAGCTATAACGATTCTGAATGACTGAGCCATTGATGTTTAGTTGGAAGTATAGTGAACATCAATGGTTTAAATCAGTCTATGATACGTCGATTATTGGTTTAAGTTATTGATTAAAAAGAGTGTGAACGAGAGTCACAAATTCTATTTAGTTACGATAAGTTGTAAGAAAGTCGCAACTTAATTGTCATTTTTCCCACCTAAGCTCCTCGCCCGATTTCAAATTATTACTCTTTATCGGGATGGGAAAAATGAAACGCAGTACATTGACCGTACTCTCCGGTCTGATTGCAGCTACTCTAGTTGGTTGTAATTCAGACTCTTCAAGCAGTGATACACCAGAGCTCGAAGCGCCAGTTCAAGTGGCGTTTATGCCAGACATCCACTTCCACGATGTATATGGTGACTTCCAAGACGGCTCTTTCCAAGGTCTCTACACCAATGCCAGCGGTAAATATGCGACGATTCGTACCATGCAGTCGCAGATGGAATCGACGCGGTTGTTTAACGAAAACTATTTCGCGATGATCGCTGCACTGGATGACGTGGTAGAGCGCGGAATTAAATATGTTGCGCTACCAGGGGATTTCAGTGATGACGGCCAACCTGTGCACATGCGTGGGTTAGTGAAAATCTTTGACCATTATCGTGAGACTTATGGTCTTGAGTTTTTTGCTGCACCGGGCAACCATGATCCCAACAAACCTTTTACCGTGGCAGCGGGCAAATCTGATTACCTTGGTGAGGGCGGCAAGAAACAACGCATCTTTAGCCGAGGTAAGGATGAGTGTGTTGATTACGAAGGCGAGTGGGGGATCATTCCCGGTGAAGGCGACAATTTAGACACCATCTGTACGGAAGAGGTACAAGAGTGGGGCTACAAAGAGATCATGGATATCCTTGGTACGCACGGTTTCTATCCTCAAGAAGATTATTTGTATTTCGAAACGCCCTACAGCAGTGAAGAAGCTCGTAACAACTATTCATATGAACTTGCCGCCGAAGAAGCCGCTTATGATAAGCGCATGTTTGAGATTTGCCACCAAGGGACGGGCGGTGAATACAAACAAGACGGTTACACCAACTGTGCGGTGGTGCCAGATACCAGCTACTTGGTAGAGCCAGTAAAAGGCTTATGGTTGTTGGCGATAGATGCGAACGTCTACAAGCCAAAAGACACCTTGGTAGAAGATTCCATCAGCGGCGATGACTTCGATGGCTCCAGCAGTGCAGGCTACAACATGATGCTGACCCACAAACAGCACGTGATTAAGTGGATCAGTGAGGTCGTTAAAGCGGCAAAAGAGCAGAACAAAACACTTGTGTCGTTCAGCCATTTCCCAATGACGGATTTCTATAATGGTGCATCCGAAGACATTGAAGACTTGTTCGGAGAAGGAAGCCATCAGTTATCTCGTGAGCCAAATGACGATACCAGTAAAGCACTTGCAGCGACGGGGTTGAGCATTCACGTTGGTGGCCACATGCACTTTAACGATACGGGTAAAAAGAGTTACATGATCGATGGCGTTCAACACACGCTTTTCAACATTCAAGCCCCTTCTCTGGCGGGCTACATTCCAGCTTATAAGCTATTGAACATCCGTCCTGATCATCAAATCGAAGTGGAAACTGTCGTGATCGACAAAGTTGAAGGCTACAACGAGTTGTTTGAGCACTATGCACGTGAGCATGAACACCTGACTGAACAAGCAGGTGATGATGAAACTGCAAAGGCGAGCATTTGGAATAAAGAGATTCTTGAAGCTGAAAGCTATTATGCTCTGACTGATTGGCACATCCGAGAACTGACGCGTCTGCGCTTCCTACCAAGTGATTGGCCACTGGAAATGCGTGAAATGCTTTTGCACATGGATGGTGATGATATGTTGATCATGTCTCAGCTTTCTACTCAATTTACCGTGTGTCAGTTAGCGAAAGAGCTAGGGTACGACATCGTTAATTGTGATGAAAACGCGGTCGTAGATTATGAGCAATTCCAGAAAGATTGGCAGGCGGCGACGCAACAAGCTCAAGCGATTGCTCAACAGGGAGGCTTTAATCTTGATGACTTTGCTGCATGGAATGGTGAAGAGCTAGCAACAGATTTCTACCGCCTGCGTAATGCCGATGAACTGGCTTTCCGCGATATTGAAGAAGCACAGCTATTGCAATACGAGTTGTTAAGTCGAGAGCTGGCGGAGTTCGCGGGAACGGTCGATTCTGAACTTGGTGACTTAGGTGAATACTCGGTTGGTGAAGTCTTCCGATCCCGTTTTGGTAGCCTATTTGTGATCCTAGAGAAGTTTGCAACGGGACAAGCCAGTGACCACTTCTTGATTGATACTGAGCAGCAAACATTGACGGATTTAAAAGGCGAAGTGAAGCGAGATATTCTCAAACACTGATTTGCCTATATGCAATAAATGGAAAGCGCAGCTCAGTCTGCGCTTTCTTTATTTGCGCTATATCTCAGTAAGTTATTTGCCAAAAGTTTACCTTTAATTATGAAGAATAGATGAGGTAAATCATGCGCTTCGAATACTTATTAGATGATGACGTCACCCCCGCACTCGATGCCAAGCTAAGAACGTTACTCGCTACTTGTTTTACCAAAGAACAAGATAAAATCTTCCGAACTCAGCGCTATTTTCAAGAGATGCCTCGCCATCGTTACCTTATTTGGGATGACACTCAACTTGCGGCTCATATTGCAGTACATGAAAAGCAGGTGATGATTGACGATCAATCTTTTCCGATCAGCGGCATTGCCGAAGTTTGCGTCCAACCGGAGTATCGCGGCAAAGGGTTAGTGAAAATGTTGCTCAAAGTGATTCATCAAGATGCACTCGAGAGAGGTGATGCTTTTTCTGTGTTGTTTGGGCGAACACAGGTTTACCAGTCGAGCGGATACCAACCTACCGACAATCTAAAGATGGAAGTAAAACCTCGCGAATGGATGAGCACAGAAGACACCATGGTGCTGTCCCTAAATATCATTTGGCCACAACAAGCGGTGCATTTAGTCGGCTATCCTTTTTAAACAGGTTTTCTCTGCATTTAACTTTGTGTGAGAATAAGCAATAAATAGAATTCCATAGGAACCACAACCATGGCGAATTGGGAAGGCGTGAGCGAGTTCGTTGCTGTCGCAGAAACCAACAGCTTCACTGGCGCAGCCAACAAGTTGAAAACATCGGTGGCGCAAATCAGCCGTCGTGTCTCTGCGCTTGAAGAACGTCTAGCCGTTAAATTGCTGCACCGCACTACGCGAAAAGTCTCACTGACAGAAGCGGGGCAGCTCTATTATCAGCAATGTAAACACCTTGTCGAAGGTCTAGAGTTGGCAGAGTTAGCGGTCACGCAAATGCAAGCAGAGCCGAAAGGTTTGCTCAAAGTAACCGCTCCTGTGACTTACGGTGAGATGAACTTAGCGCCGTTGCTACACCAGTTTATTGAGAAATATCCGCAGGTGAATCTGGATTTGAATCTGACCAACCAAAAGTTAGATTTGATTGAGCAAGGTGTCGATGTGGCGATTCGTCTCGGACGTTTGCAAGACTCCAGTTTGATTGCCAAGCGTTTGTCATCTCGACAGCTTTACGTGTGTGCTAGCCCTGCTTACTTAGATCGTTCGGGTGAACCGCATACCTTGTCTGAGCTGAGTCACCACCAATGTTTGGTCGGTACTGCTGATTACTGGCATTTTAAAGAGCAAAAACGTGAAAAGTCTTTACGCGTTTCTGGCCGAATTAAATGCAACAGTGGCTTTGCCTTGGTTGACGCGGCAAAACGTGGTTTGGGCTTAGTGCAACTGCCCGATTACTACGTGCAAGAAGCGTTAGATAACGGTGAACTGGTGGAAGTGTTAACCGATTACCGCGACGATCGTGAAGGTATTTGGGCACTGTACCCACAAAACCGAAACCTGTCGCCAAAAGTGCGCTTACTGATTGATTTCTTGGCTGAAAATATGAACTAGGAAAAGTGTCCCCAGCACTTTGCTTATCAGGGGTTATTGATTCGCAAAGGCGGGGACTTGCAGGATGCTACATTCCGAAAATAGTAACTAGCTTGTGGAACGGCTGCGATTGGTGGAATTTATGTATCTGAGTCACTGAACCATTCGGATTGGTTTCTAAAGTTGTTTCTATTTGGAAATAGTTTTCAGGCAAGCCTTGGAAACGTTGCTTTGGAATCATAGTATTTTGCTCGTCATTGCTTAAATCATTCTCAATGGATAGCAGAGCACTACTTTGAAAAACCAAAGGATCAAATAATTGCTCCGCTACTACTTCTTCTACGCCGGGTGAAGAGTAGTATTGACGAATAACAAATTCAGAGACATTAAGGTAACTGTCGTTGTTAGGAAAACTCACATTCATTCTATACCCAAAATAACCAATAGACTGAAAGTGGTCCGTTATATCGAACTCTATTTTAGCTGAATATGGTATTTTACTTTCTGATTTATATGACTCAGAGTCAAAAGTGACAGTAAACTTTTTATGAAGGTCATTCCATTTACAATAAATATTGTATTTATCATTAGATTTATTATCTAAAGAGTAATCCGATTCACAGAGATCATAAATCTCATCATAAGTTTTATTAAAATGATTGGCGACAGTTTGATACATTGATATTCCAGGTTCAATAGGGTGGACTGGCTCTTCTGGTCTTTCTGGCTCAATCGGGTGAACAGGTTCGCTCGGTTCAATCGGATGAACAGGCTCACCCGGTTCTATAGGGTGAACTGGAGGAGCGGGTTCGATTGGTTGAATCGGCTTTATTCCAGTATCAATGTCATTATCACCGCTTGTGTCTGAGGAATTACACGCAACCAAGAATGGCAATATACTCGCAAGCAAAAGAGTTTTTTTCATATTTTTACCTAGTCATTATAAATTCGTTTTGATGAAAAATAAGAACACTCAATTACTATTCCATTATCCTCTTTATTATTTTTTAATTTAAAGAGAAGAGTGATTCCTGACATTACGGTTAATGCCTTTCCTAATATTATTTAAGCCAACTGACGTTTAGATATAAACAGAATAAAAAAGTAAACTTCAGATTTACGATAGAACTATATTCGTATATTACCTCCTCTTTTTCTAAAACTGCCTTTATGCGTATTCAGTGATTAATGTCTTTTTCAGCCAATCGGTGGCAATACCGTTAGCTCGAATTTCTGATGTAATCATGTCCACTCGAAACAAATGCCCTTTTTCCCCAAGGCTCGTTTGAGCAATAGCTACTTTGTGTGAGTTTTGGTTCGCTAACGCCAGTGGGATGATAGCCCAACCTATATCTTGGCTTACAAGCTCTATGCTTGTTTCAATATCGTCAATTCTGATCTTGTTGACTTCTTCGAGGTCGAGGAAGCGATTGTCCAAATTGAATACACTACTTCGCGTTATTTGGGTGGTGCCTACCAAATCACTTGGTACGACAACTTTATTTTTCAAAGGGTTACCCGGCGCGCAAATTAAACAGGTCTTCACGTGATCAATAGTTTGATACTGGATCGTACTATCGAAAAAATGCCTTCCAACAATCAATGCTAGGTCTACTTCATCCTCTTCGAGCATGGCAACCACATCTTGGGTTGGGCGTTTATGGAGCACTAATTCCACTTGAGGAAACTGTTGCTGAAACCCAATGATGATTTGTCGCATCTTGTCATCCAGTAACCAGTCATCAATGGCGACCACGACTTTATCCTCAACACCTTGAGCCAAGTGTTCCGCATGGCGCAAAAATTTTCTCTCTGCTGCGAGCACGCTTTTGGCGTAACCGAGTAAATTATCGCCTTCTGCGGTGAGCTTTGGTTTATAGCCGTCACGTGAGAATAACTCGACCGATAAATCGATCTCTAAATCACTGATGGCATTGCTAATCCAAGACTGCGCTTTACCCTGCTTTCGCGCTGCGGCGGAAAAGGAACCAAGCTCAGCGGCATTTACAAAGGCTTTTACTTTATCGGTGTTCATGCTTGCCTCGTCGTTATGGTGGGTAGATTATCGACAGCTTAACGAGGTTAAAAGATAGACTCTATATGGATTTGTTATAGTGATTGAAGTGGTTTTTTAGAGAGAAGAAATGAGTTTGGTTGTAATTTATTGATATTTATAGGGTATAAGAAATAAACGCTGAGCTTTTGACCAAAAAACTCAGCGTTATCTATAGTAAAAGTAATATAAAGTTACATTTACTGTTCGTTTAATTCTGCATCTTCGCGCTTGATGACCTTGTGGCCGTCTTCTGATACGCCTTGTTTCCAGTAACTGCTGAGGTAAAGGTTTTCACGCTCCACTTCTTTTTCGTTACGGAAGTATTGGCGTAGCGCGCGCATTGAGTCGAACTCACAAGCACACCACACTGCTGCTTCACCTGTTTTCCATTCCAGCGAGCGAACTTTATCTTCGAGTGATTGCTCGGTGATCCAATGGATTTCCATACCTGCTGGTGCTTCGAGAGCTTGGATATCCGCTTCCGAGATCACACTGATCACGGCATAGCCTGTTGCGTCTTCTGGCAGAGTGCGAATCTTTGCAGACAGTGCTGGCAGTGCAGTCATGTCCGCCGCCATAAAGAACCAATCAGCTTCTGTATTTAGGTTTGAGATGCTGCCCGGGCCTGCGATGTTGATGGTATCGCCTTCTTTTGCAGACATCGCCCAACGCGCCGCAAAGCCACATTGTAGGTCCTTGGTGATGTGACGAACGAAGTCGACTTCAATCGTGCATGCTTGCGGGTCGAAGCGACGAATGGTGTAAGTACGCATGACTGGGCGGCTGTCTTCTGAGAAGCCTTGAATATCGGTGCCGCCGGTTTCGTTGAACAACAGCTTGATGTAGCTGCCTTCGCAATCTTGTGGAAAGTTGCCTAGCGCGTCACCTTGCAGGGTAATGCGCTGCATGTTCGGTGTTACGGCTTGTGTGTTGATGACAACGAGGCTTTTTGGTTGTGGTTTCTTTTTCATTTTAATTCACATTTCACTACGTTTGATAACTATTCTCTTTCTCATCTAAGATTGACAGCATCTCAATAAGGCAGATAGTGTCTTTATCTAAATTTACACTCTGATCTGAGAATCGGCGATTTAATTTCGGTACGCCTCGCTCAAATGAACACTTCGTCGTCCCGCTTTATAAGATAGTTACTGGACAATAAAAAAGGGCACCGAAGTGCCCTTGAGAGAAGAATGGAGCTTGTTTACTGCGTTTGTTCTAACAAATGCGTCTTCAGGAATCGATCCATCGCTTGGTAACCATCGAGACGGTTTTCTAGTGAACGGAAGCCGTGACCTTCGTTCTCCTTAACGATGTACTCCACTTCAACGCCGCGGTCGCGCAGAGCATTAACGATTTGGTCAGATTCACTCTTCACCACTCGTGGGTCTTTCGCGCCTTGCAGAACCAACAGTGGTGCTTTGATTTGGTCTACGTGGAACACCGGTGAGTAGGCTTTCATCATCTTCGCGTCTTCTGGATCTTCCGGATTGCCCACTTGCTCATGCAGCATGGCTAGGAAAGGTGCCCAGTATGGTGGGATAGAATCCATGAAGGTGAATAGGTTAGACACGCCAACGTAGTCGATGCCACATTTGTACAGGTCTGGTGTAAACGTCACACCAGCCAATGTCGCGTAACCACCGTAAGATGCGCCATAGATACACACTTCGCCATCTTGTGCGTAACCTTGGTCAATCGCCCATTTTACGCCGTCCGTAATGTCGTCTTGCATCGATTGGCCCCATTGCTTGAACGACTTCTCCCAAAACTCACGGCCATAACCCGTTGAGCCACGGAAGTTCATTTGCAGTACTGCGATACCACGGTTGGCAAACAACTGAACTTCTGGTTGGAAGCCCCAGTGATCGCGAGCCCAAGGACCGCCGTGCGGAAGAACAAGCAGTGGCAAGTCTTTCGCTTCACGACCTTTTGGTAACGTTAAGTAGCCATGGATGGTTTCACCATCACGAGCGGTATAAGTGATTGGCTTCATCTCCGCCATGTCTTCTGGCTTATGCCAAGGTGCGTTTGCAGCTAACTTTTCAAGTTGGTCTGAATCGCGATCGTAGTAGTAGTAATTTGGACGGTCGGTGTCGCTGTAGGTCACGACAATCATTTTTCTCTCGTCGCGAGTCGTGTTGTTCACCGAGATTTCAACGCCCGGAAGCTTTTCTTGCAGACGCTCAAAAGTCTCTTCATAACCTTTATCAAGGAAATGGTACTGACGCTTGTCCGTCACATAAGAGATCGTTGTGAGCTTGTTGAGTGCGTTTGAGTAACTTGCACTGGTGACGTCCACTTCTGGGTGAGAGAAGATCTCGCGCACTTCTTTGTTAGCCTTCACATCATATTCGATGATCGCTGATTTATCGCGAGTGATACGTGAAGCAACGTACAGGTTCTTGTTATCTGGTGTAAATGAGATTGGAGAGAAGTCTTCTTTGAAGGTGAGGTTCTTCAATGGACGGAACTCTTCATCCACGGTGTCACGATAGAGGACTGCGGTGTTTACGCCGTCTGAAGTCGAAATCACGCGAATGTTACCATCGTGGTCCGTACCCCAGTAACGCACGTTACCTGGGTTTTGAGCAACCAGCGTGTTTTCACCGGTTTTCAAGTTATGACGATAAACATCAAACACTTGCGGGTTACGTTCGTTAGTCGTGATAAGAATGTCGTCAGGCTGACTTTCTAAGGTGTCGATAACATAAGCCACGACATCGGACGTTGGTGTGATGGTTTTCTCTTCGCCCGTTTTTACGTTTACCGTAACGAGGTAGAAGTTTTCATCACCACCCGTGTCGCGAGAGTAGATGATGGTGTCATCGCCAACCCAGTAGTAGTAAGCGATGTCGCGATCGACTATGGATGTGATGCGCTTGACTTGATCGGCTTTGCCCACGGGATGAACAAAGACGTTTTTACGATCTTGCCACGGTTTCATCATCGAAATGTAATCGCCAGCAGGGGAGATTTGGTAGCTCGATACTTCTGAATTACGGAAGAAATATTCCACCGGATATTCTGGCGGAATGACCTCTGCGGTCGTGGTGGTCGAGGTTTGGCTACAACCCGAAACGAGTAAGCCAAAAGCGGTAGCAAGAATGAGCTTGCGAGTACGCATTGTGTAACGCTCCTTGTGTGACAGACCTGTCAGCATCGTGCTTGTCGGTCAGAGTGAATCGATTGTCGCGGCAAAATACAGCGCCGTGACAAAGCAGTGACGAAGTGCGCCTAATCGGTAAATTAGCTCAGGCGGATGCTTATTAAGTTTTCATGTTCTAGTCACTGCTGTTGCTACTATGACCCAATCCATCCGTGGAAGTGGCGATTATTTGTACTTACCGAACAAAGAACTAGCTAAAACTTGGCATAAGTCACACTTATCTTTCATTATTTTGTCATTTATATCATTGGGATAGTCGACAAAAGTAGAAGCGCCGCCATGCCATAGTTGAAGCCTTTTACGCGTTTAGACGTGGTCAACCAACGTTGAAGTTGCATGCCTGCCGCCGTCCAAAAAGTCACAGAAGGCAGGTTTGCTAAGCAGAAGATGCCGGCGATAAAAGCCAGTTCTAGCCAAGATCCGCCACTGCTGTATACGGTGATGGCAGTGAGTGCCATGGACCAGCCTTTAGGGTTCACCCATTGAAATGCCACTGCACCCAAAAAGCTCATTGGTCGGTAATCATCTTTGACTTCCGTCTTGCTGCTGGTTGCTATTTTGTACGTGAGGTACAACAAGTAAGTCAGGCTCATTATCTTAAGGACGCTATGCGTGATCGGATACGCGTGAAACAAGCCCATAAGACCAATGCCAACCAAAATCAGCATCGCGGCGAAACCCAGCGTGATGCCTAACATATGTGGGATAGTGCGCTTAAAGCCGACGTTAGCACCAGACGTCATAAGCATGATGTTGTTCGGTCCTGGAGTGAAGGTCGAGACAAACGCAAACAGTGCCAACGCACCAATTTGATGGTATTCCATAATGTGTTCCTGCATTTCTGTTTTGCCTACACATAAGCGGGCAAGGGATTACGTTTTCTGACCGGTCGAGAACAATGATAGGTAGAAGCGCCATCAATTTTGTGCTTTTATTTGACGAATACTCACTCGCTAAACAACAAAAGAGCATCATGGATAGATTTGACGAAAGAATATTGCAAGCGCTGAAATCAGACGGAAGAATCTCCAATGTGGAGCTGTCTGAACGAGTTGGATTATCGCCATCCGCGACCTTGCGTCGAGTGCAAGATTTGGAGCGAAAAGGCGTGATTAAAGGCTATAGAGCGGTGCTGGATAATCAACAAATGGGCGTCGGTTTTGTCGCGTATGTGTCGATAGGCTTGGCATCGCATTCTAAACACGCGCAACTAGGCTTTGAAGAGCACGTTCGATTTGTCGACCAAGTTGTCGAGTGCCACAACATTACGGGTTCTAACGAGTATCTATTAAGAGTCGAAACCCAAGACCTAGCGGCGTACAAAGCGTTTCATGCCGATGTTCTTGGGGAATGCGAACACGTAAAGGCCATTACAACCATGGTGGTGATGGACACGCCAAAAGATGAGCGATAGCTCGTATAGAGAACATTGTTTTGTGGCACATCAATTTGAAGTGACTCGAAAGAGTCAGTCGAGTATGAGTAAAGTCCACATAAAATGCTGGAAAGCAGTCTGCAATCTGACAATTCCAGTATTTATTCTCACCTTCTAAATAATCGCATCCTGCTAGTTTTTCTACGTCGCTGCCCGGTTCGCGTGCAGTGGATCTGAAAATTTAAGGATGAATGATGAAATCATACGTAACCCTTCCTCTTGCAAGCTTGGGCGCAGTTGCGGCTTTAAGCTCTTTTAATGTCAGCGCTCATGGCTGGGTCGAGTTTCCAAGTGCACGTCAAAATACTTGTTATTTAGATGGCGGCTTTTGGACCAATGAAATCCCAAACCAAGCTTGTCAGGCCGCTTATGACGAGTCGGGCGCATATCCCTTCGTACAACGTAGCGAGATTGCTGCAAACGTGCCGAACTACCGCGATATGGCGCATGTGAAAGCGATTGTTCGTGACGGTGAACTTTGTTCAGCGGGTGATGCTGCTAAGAAAGGTTTGAATATCCCATCTCCAAATTGGCAACGTACTAACGTGACGCCAGATGCAAACAATCAAATCGAATTGGTGTTCTTCGGCAAAGCACCGCATAACCCATCTTACTGGGAGTTCTATCTTTCTAAGCCAACATATGATGATGCGCAACCACTGACTTGGGATGATTTAGAGCTGATTGATACTGCTGGCGATGTGTATGTGGATGCAGAAAAACGCTACCGTATGCAGGTAACCTTCCCAGCCGATCGTTCAGGTGATGCGATTCTCTATACTCGTTGGCAACGTATTGATGTGGCAGGTGAGGGCTTCTACAACTGTAGTGACATTACCTTGAACGGCAATGGTACAACGCCTCCAACCGATCCAGTCGACCCAACCGATCCGGCAAACAACCTGACTGCTCTGGGTTACTTTGTCCCACAAGGGTTTGGTCCGGTAGAGTCAGGCGACACAGTACGATTCCGCACGTTTAATGCAACGGGCAGCGAGATCGTCGATCTGTCACTACCAATCAGTGCAAACAACACCACAACGTGGGCTGCGGAGTTAGCTGACCAATTTAACTCGCAGCAAACGGGCGATTGGTACGTGGGTATTTGGCACGAAGCAATGAACCACTATATGTTCGATACCAACAACATCTACGCAAACCAAGTGTTGGCTCCGAACGCTAACTTTAGCTACGCGTTGTCATTGATTAAAGGTGATACTACACCGCCGGTAGAGCCGACCAACCTTTGGAGTAAAGATGCGGTGTACAACCAAGGTGACGTCGTGACACACAACGGCCGTGAATGGACAGCGCAGTGGTGGACTCGTGGTGAAGAGCCAGGAACCACAGGAGAATGGGGCGTTTGGCGTTAAGCTTCATTCTTTCCAAATACGCAAAACCCTTCTCAATTGAGAAGGGTTTCTTGTTTTAATTCAGGCCGTTTTTGCCTTGCCAAGGTTGCCAGTTCATCATCGCATGATCGGCCAATTTGAGCATCGGAATGTCTTCGTGGGTATCGCCGTAAGCATAAATTGTTTCGTATTGGTTCAAGTCGAAAGCACGTTGCACACGCTCGACCTTTCTTTCCAAACTGCAATCACCACTTTGGTAACGACCACTAATGTGTTCGCTTTCGCTGAGTAATTCACTACATAGTAATTGGTAGCCGTGTGTTTGGCTCCATGGTTTTAAGTAGGCGTTAAGTGATGCTGAGACCACAACAATGGTGTCGCCTCGCGCTTGGTGCCATTCCAGTTTCGCTTGCGCTTCTGGGCGAATGTGTTTCTCAATCACCTCTTTTGCAAATTGGGTTCCTAGCGCTTCAACTTCTTGCGTTCCCCTTCCTGCAAAGGCGATGAAACTGGCGATAGGGCGCATTCGCTTAGCAGGAAGGGCGCCTGCCTTGTAGAGCGCATAAAACGGCAGAATCACAACGTTTCCGACCCACTTGCGCAGGCCAAAAACAGAATAGTGGAGGAAGGCGCTAAACATATCCTCATTGGTGATGGTGCCATCAAAATCAAACAGTGCGAGAGAGGGCTTTTGGCTATCTGACAATCCGCTGCCTTATGGTTTAGTGTGCGTGTCCGTGAGAGAAGTTTATCACCATCACGCCCGCTGCGATAAGTGCCATGCCAACCCAAAGGCTAGTGTCCATATGCTGGCGGTAAACCAATTGCGAGATTAAAGTCACCGATACAATCGCCAAACCTGCCCAAAGGGCGTGAACTATGCCAACTGGCATGCCGCCTTTCATTGCCTGCGCCAAACAGACAAAGGCAGCTAAGTGGCCAACTAATACAAGGGTTGCAGGCAGCGGTTTGCTAAAGCCATCAGTGGCTTTAAGTGCAACGTGTGAAAGGGCTTCAGCGCCCACGCCTAAAAGTAAGAAAAACCAGCTCATTGTTATCGTTCGTCATCGGTTAATTTGGAATGGAGCTAGTATATTGATGTCGAATAAAATGATAATCCCATAAAAATTCAAATGACTTTTACTTGATTGTAATAATAAGCTCATCTTACATACGCTTACATCAACTCGTTGCCGCAATCGTTACACTGCCGCTGTCTTGGAAAAGGAGCGTGTACAGATGCATAAAGCAATAGCGAGTATTGCGGTGATGTTTGCACTGAGTGGCTGTGGTGGTGAAGGAATAACGACAGACTCTGTGCCTAAGTTTAAAGATCACAGAGCGAACTATGAGGTGGACGGTATCGATCTGCTGCATCGTTCGATTACCGACACCATCAGCGATGACTTACTGGGCTTTGAGGCCGAGAACTTATCTCGCAAAGTGACTTACACGCTCGATCGACTCTCATTAAACATTTTGCGTGACTTTAATGTGAGTACCCTCGCGGAGTTAGAAGCATTAGTCCCGAATGTTGGTGACAACAAAACCTCTCTGATTTTTGAGTTTCACTTGATGCGGTTAACACCTGAAATGGTGATGGTCAGCTCATCGAACGAGATTGAACACTTCTTTTATGAAGCGGACATCATCGAAACTCGTTTTGGTATCTCAACCTATAAATTCACCGAAGCACCAACGCGTGTTGACATGGTGGTGTATCCAGAAGGCATCGCGATTGAGGCATTCAACCAAGGTTATCAAGCTGAATATGATGCAAGCAAAGGCACGTACAAGGTGCGTTTGCAGTACGAAGATAATGGTGAAAAAAGCCAATATGATGAGCTGATAGTGGACTTGAGCAGTGATCAAGTTCGACTGGAGAAAGGCACAACAACGATGGAAGGATTGGAAGTCAAAGACAGCGTTGAGCAAAGCCATCGATTCGAATACAACCGCAAGCAAAACACACTCTCCATTCAATAATCATTTATTGAACATATTATCTTCTCGAATATTGAAGTGATGGTTAGGTTCATTTCTGAGTATCGGTTGGGAGACTGACTCGGAGTCATGGCTTCAATTTCTTTTGCGCTTCACCTAGACCCTTTATGCGCACATGGGGAAAGTTAGGGTTTCTTTCCCCGTTTTTCTTTAGCGAAAATAAGATGTTGCCAATTCTGAACACCATGTTACGAGCGCTTTTGTCGTGATTTGATGCTCCATTCCGATAGGGTGAAATAGGCTAAACGGCACCTTTATGTTATTCGCGAGAAGTGAAGTATTAATCTTTTTTAACTTTTTTTTGTGGGCATAGCGTTGACCAACGGACAGTGGAAGAAGAGTCCATCCACCATTTTCTAGTAATCTGACTAATAAAGCGTGGCTGCTTACGACTCGAGTATGTGTCGAGAAAGCTTGAATCATCCCCTCTCCGTTGACATGGTTATGCATAAGGTACTGCACCTCAAGCTGTGCATCTTCGAGGCCAAAATCAGTTTTGTATGCTAGGTCGCTATTTGGATTGACGAACAGACCATAGGCAACATAACCAAGATGTTTATAAGCGCATGGATACTCGGGTTCAATGCTTCCTTTTGCAGGAAGTATCGCGAAATCTAATTTATGCTCTGAAACCGCTTTTATTGCTTGTTCTCTATTTGTCTCTAGCCAATGTATACGCATTTGAGGGAATTGCTCTAGGCTTCGCCGTTCCAGCTCTGCGATAAGCTCAATTGGAAAGTCCATGTCGTACCCCAACTTCATTTCCATTTTCGGCTCATCAAACATGGCTTGACTAAATTCTTGCAGCTTTTGATTTTGACGAAGCACTAGACGGGTTTGTGGGTATAGGTGCTCAGCTCTTGGAGTCGCAAGGGCTTTACGCCCTTCAATAATGAATAACTCGAACCCTAAGTCATCTTCATAAGCTTTTACCAGTTCACGAACCGTCGTTCGGTCTTTTCCTAGGTGACGTCCAGCGGCGCTATATGAATGGTGTTCATAAACGGAGACAAAAGCGTAGAGTTGATCGAGAGAGTGCAAATGAATCTCCTTACATTATGAACGTAATATCCCCACATAAGTGGTTTTTAAGATAGTAATTATCCATCCATAATTGGTGCAAATTCTGTTATTAAATTTGCGAGAGAGATGTCCTTTAACTCCACATCTTACGCCAAAGTGCAGCCACCAATATTTAGCGCTGATCTATTCAAAGTTATTGTGACCGTAGCAATCCCAGTCACACTGCAAACCATTTTGTTCTCAAGCAAAGGGTTGATTGATCTCGTCATGATCGGGCAGCTTACTGAACAAAATATCGCAGCAATTGGTGTGGCGAGCCGCGCACTATTTGTGGCAACAATATTTTTAGCTGGTGTCACCGCGGGTGGAGCGATGCTGACCGCGCAATATTTTGGAGCCAAAGACCAGAAGGGAGTGACACGAAGTACTGCATTGACTTGGATAATGGCGACATTGGCGTCGTTCATCCCATTGTTTGCTTTTCACTTTTATGGTGATGACATCATAGGGCTGTCGACCAAATCGCCGGAAATCATCGCGTTGGGCCATCAGTACTTGCAGGTATCGAGTTGGAGCCTGCTCGCTGTCGCCTTTGTCGGTAGTGTTGCTGCTGGTTTACGAGCCATGCACCAAGCTGCGTTAAGTACCTGGTTTAGTGGCCTCGGCATTGCGTTAAATGTGTTGTTTAACTGGGTGCTGATTTTTGGTCACCTAGGGTTTCCTCAGCTTGGCTTAAAAGGTGCTGCGATAGCAACGGTCCTGAGCTCCATGCTGGAAGTGGCTGTGATTTATGTGTTCTTAAAGGTTAAGGCGCATCCTCTAAGATTTGGCACTCAAGCACTCAAAGATGCAGTTCAGTGGCGCTATGTTCGATCGTTTTTCGCTTTATCAACCCCGACAACACTTAATTTCTTAGCGTGGTCAGGTGGTTTGTTTGCTTATACCGCCATTATGGGGCAAACCGGAGAGGCAGGCTTGGTGGTGCTTTCTGTGATTACACCGATAGAGGCTTTTTCTCTCAGTTTTTTGACGGGTATTGCGAATGCTTCTGCCGTCATCGTTGGTAATCAACTTGGAGCGAATAAGCCTGAACTAGCCTATGCCCAAGCGAAAGGATTTACTGTTATTGCCATTGGTGTGACTCTGGTTGTGTCGATTTCTTTGTGGTTCCTGCAATCCTCGGTGTTAGACCTGTTTACGGCGTTATCTGCAGAAACAAGACGAATGGCAGAGCAGTTTTACATGATTTTGTGTGTCGGTATTTTGTTGCGTTCTTTGCCTACGCTAATGGTCGTTGGTGTATTGCGAGCTGGTGGGGATGTTAAATTTTGCCTTTACCAAGACTTATGCACTCAATGGTTGTTTGGTATTCCATTAGCGGCTCTTGGTGCTCTTGTGTTCAGCTTTTCTGCACCGGTCGTGTTCGCGATGTTCTTCTTAGAAACCTTATTTAAGTGGGTAGCGTGTTTGTACCGCTTTCGTAGTCGCAAGTGGATGAATTGTTTGGTTAAAGAAGGGTAATAGTAATGAACTTACTCAGTGTTTATGAAGCTTATGGTGTGACCATCGCCGTGCTTGTGTTCGTAATGATCTATTTATTTATTCACGTGAAATACATTCGCCACCATGCGATGCACAAGCGCTTTCTTGCGGCGCTTTGGGAGTTGATGAAGAACACCATTCACGGAGAGCACATCCGCACCATGGGTTACAAGCATGAAAAGGAAACAACAACGTCAAAAGAAAAAAATAGCTAGGAAGGCTCTTGTCGGGGCTGCTTTGATACAAGTCTAGAGCGATTCCACTTGTATCTTTTTGGGGAATGGTGAGCATACCTTCCCCTTTTTTATTTCTAAAATGATAGATGGTTATTGATAAAAAACTGCCAACCAAATTGTCTCTTGTTCTGGATCTGTCCAACTGACGCGATGCTTTGTATGCGCAGGAATGTTGATGTGGTCACCGGCTTCTAAACGTTTTACCGATCCATCTTCATAAGTCAGTTCGCCTGCGCCTTGCAGCACCAACACCCACTCATGTTCTTCTTGATCGTACCATTCGTCCTCTGGCGTGGTTTGCCCTTTTGAGACAATACGCTCGATGCGCAGTTGTTTATGTGTGAGTAAATCTTCGAACACTTCTTCACTCAGATCACTGGGTAGGTCTTTAAACAGATTCATAGTGCTTCCTAAATAACGATCAGTCCAAATGGTGCGAGCAGTTGTTCTTGCTGCCAGTCGCAGATCTTAACACCGTATAAAGAGACGCGGCGAATGTCCAAGCCTTCTAAGTCGACGTGGGTAAGATCGCTCTCTTCTATATTAAAGCTTCCCCATTGCTCTCGGCTGAATTCTCCTCTCGATAAGTCAGATCCTTTAAAGCTCGCGCCCATCAAATTGGCGCCGTTCCATCGGTTTTCAAACAGGTCGCATTTCTCTAGCAGTGCGCGCTCAAAATTGGTGTAAGCCAAGTTGCAGCCCGTGATATAGGCGATACAAAAGAAAACTGTATTGCTGACGCGATTAGCGAAGTTGGCACTTTGAAAGTTTGCGCCCTTCAAATCGCATTTGCGCAGTTCGATGCCGACGCAATCCGCGCCATTGAACTGAGACATGGTCAACATGCAGTTGCTAAAGCTGGCATCTTTCAGTTTGGCATAACGGAAACTGCAGCCTTCTATGTCGCTCGGCTGGATAAAACGGCAGTCAATAAACTTGGCATCACTCAGATCGGCGTGGTCGAAATTGCACTGATAAAAGCGGCAGTTTTCAAAGGTGGTGTTTTGCAAATCGTGATGAGAAAAGTCTTCCTGTTCGAAAGTGAGATCGGTCTTAATCATGGCTTTTTATCTTTTCTTTGTTCGGTTGGAAGCAGACTAACACCCTAAGTGACTGATTTTCCAGAAATATAACTTGTTGTATTTCAGTGGCTTACAAAGGCCGAAAATCGCCAATTTAAGCGGTCAAATTGGCGATTTGAAGTGGGTATTTTTTGAAAATAACCCGAGCATATCGAGAAAAAAGTTTTGTTGAGCACAGAGGCTCTCAGGGGAGACGGAATGAGAACTGCGACGCATGCTTCTCACACGCACAGTTTGCATTACAGGATTGTGTCCTATTTGCATAATTTGTTGATCAAATTGGCGTTTTTGTATACGTAAAAGCTATATTTTTCACAAATTGATTTCCATCAAAATAGTAGGGTTTCTATATGCTAGATTGCGCGCAGCTCAAGAAAATAGTGATACTCGCGTGCTTCAAGGTTTTGGATTCATTAAGGAACTGCCCGAAAGGGAAGAGTGCAGCTGAGTACAAAAAGAAACAAAGCCCTACAAAAGGAAATAACAATGAAAAAAACAATCTGCAGTTTAGCAGTGGTTGCTGCGTTAGTGTCTCCAAGTGTTTTCGCTCACAGTGAAGGTGACTTCATTCTACGTGTTGGTGCGGCATCGGTTGTACCCAATGATAGCAGCGACAAGATCTTGGGTTCTCAATATGAGTTAGAAGTTAATTCAGACACCCAGCTGGGTTTGACGTTTGGTTACATGTTTACCGACAACATCAGTCTAGAAGTACTGGCTGCGACACCATTTAGCCATGATATCTCTACTGATTTGGTTGGCAAAGATATCGGTAGCACCAAACACCTGCCACCAACGGTTATGGTTCAGTACTACTTTGGTGACTCACAAAGCAAATTCCGCCCATACGTGGGTGCGGGTCTAAACTACACCATCTTCTTTGATGAAGGCTTTAACGGTACGGGTAAAGGCGCTGGCCTTTCTGATCTGAAATTGGATGATTCATTCGGTCTAGCTGCAAACGTTGGTGTGGACTACATGATCAACGATAAATGGTTCCTAAACGCATCGGCGTGGTACGCAAACATTGAAACTGAAGCAACGTATAAATTTGGCGGCGCTAAGCAAAAAACAGACGTGAAGATTAACCCTTGGGTATTCATGATCAGCGGCGGTTACAAGTTCTAAGAAAAAGCAGTAGCAAAAGAACAACAATATTATTGGCATGACTTTTAGGGGCAGTTGCGGGGATTGCCCCTCTTTTTTTATTTCATTTTCTTCTTCTACTCATCTCTCCTCTCTCTTCCTATTTCTAGGATTTTTCTATTTGTAAACGCATCGATTAAAAAATGAATTTTCTGTTAATTCTCGATTGCTGAGAAAAGCGAAAAATTACTATAACTAGGTTTTGAAATTGTTCTGATAAATTCGATGACAAGCGTTCGGTTAATTATTAATCGAACGTCAAAATAAATATTACAAAATGAAGCTAAGGACTGGCTGACTAAGGAAAATTACTCGTAAAGCGTGGAAATTTTACGCGAGTATTTTTCAGTTTTGCTGTCGTTAGCTGAGAAAAATGTCTTTATTTTTCAATCGATAGACAGGAAGAACTTAAAATGAAAGGAACCACACTCATTGCAGTATTTGCTTCGGCAGTATCATTGTTCTCATACAGTGAGAAAATAAGTGCGGCAGAGAAATTTATTACTATCGGCACAGGTGGTCAAACGGGTGTTTATTATGTAGCAGGCCAATCGATTTGTCGTTTTGTAAACCGTGGTGCGGCAGACCACAGCATTAAATGTAATGCACCAGCCAGCGGTGGTGGCGTGGCAAACGTCAATGGTTTGCGCAGTGGCGAATACAATTTCGGCATCATGCAGTCAGATCACCAATACAAAGCCCTAGAAGGTGTGGCTCCTTTCCAAAATAACCAACCAATGACGGACATTCGTGCCGTTTTCTCACTACAAAGTGAAGTGTTCACCATTCTTGCGCGTAAAGACGCAGGCATCACCAATTTCGACGATTTGAAAGGCAAGCGCGTCAACATTGGTAACCCTGGTTCTGGTCAACGCGATACGTTTGAGCAAGTGATGCAAGCAAAAGGCTGGTCACAAGATGTGTTCAGCTTGGTATCGGATCTAAAACCAGCAGAACAAGCTTCTGCAATGAGTGACAACAACATCGATGCAATGAGCTACTTTGTTGGCCACCCAAATGGCGCGATTCAAGAAGCCTCAACCACAACGGATGCGGTGTTGGTGCCAGTGACTGGTCCTGAAATCGACAAGTTACTTGCTGAGCGTGCGTACTTCACCAAAGCAACCATTCCGGGTGGAATGTACCGTGGCAACCCGAACGATACGCAATCTATCGGCGGCAAAGCGGTGCTCTCTACCACAGCAGAGACGGATCCAGAGTTGGTGTACCAACTGACGAAATCTGTGTTCGACAACCTAGACCGCTTCAAGCGTCTGCATCCAGCATTTAAAGATCTGAAAGAATCAGAAATGATTGAAGTAGGTCTGTCTGCACCACTGCATGAAGGTGCGGTGCGCTACTACAAAGAGCGCGGCTGGTTGTAAGTAACTCTTAGAACCTTCGATTTTTAGCAAGCGCTGTGATGGATTCGCAGCGCTTGCTTCTCTGTTGTTTGTGAGAAAATTATGGATAAGACGATCTCCACGTCCCCTGCTGACACGCATCCGAGTGAGCTGTCGGCAGAAGAACTGATTGCCCAAGATGTGGGTGCTCGCCTGCCAACCGGAATCATGGAAAAGCTGATTGCGGGTTTGGCGTTACTTTGGTCTCTGTTTCAACTTTGGATAGCGTCTCCGCTGCCCTTTATTGTTGGCTTCGGTGTGATGAACGACACCGAAACGCGCGCCATTCACCTTGGCTTTGCCTTGTTGCTTGCCTTCTTTGTCTTCCCCGCTTTTAAGCGCTCCCCGCGCGATCGTGTTCCTGCCTTCGACATCATGTTGGGTTTGATTGCTTGTGCGTCTTCGCTGTACTTGTTTGTTATGTACGAAGCATTAGCACAACGTCCGGGCAGCTTAACTACTGAAGACTTTGTTACCGCGTTGATTGGTTTGCCCCTGCTTTTAGAAGCGGCGCGTCGAGTATTGGGCCCAGCATTGCCTGTGATTGCGTTGGTGTTTATCGGCTACAGCTTGGCAGGCCCATACATGCCGGGTTTGTTGTCCCACCGCGGCGTGCAGTTGGATGCGCTAGCTAACCACCAGTGGATTACTACAGAAGGTGTGTTTGGTATTGCACTTGGTGTATCGACCAGCTTTGTATTCTTGTTTGTCCTGTTTGGTGCGTTGTTGGAACGCGCTGGAGCAGGGCACTACTTCATTCAACTGGCATTTAGCATGTTGGGGCACTTGCGTGGTGGCCCTGCAAAAGCGGCCGTCGTTGCCTCTGGCTTAACGGGTTTGATTTCGGGCTCGTCCATCGCCAACGTAGTGACCACGGGTACGTTCACTATTCCTATGATGCGTAAAGTTGGTTTCTCTCCAGAGAAAGCCGGTGCAGTGGAAGTGGCGTCATCGGTGAATGGGCAAATTATGCCACCTGTTATGGGCGCTGCGGCGTTTTTGATGGTGGAATATGTCGGCATTCCTTACGTTGAAATCATTAAGCACGCCTTCTTACCTGCTGCTATTTCTTACATCGCACTGCTTTATATTGTTCATTTAGAAGCGCTCAAATTGGGCATGCAGCCAATTGATGCTGCACGTTCAAAACCTTGGCTAGCGAGACTCACGGGTTTTGCATTTGGTGCGGCGTTGATTTCTGGATTGTCGATGGCGGTCTACTACGGCTTAGGTTGGTTGAAGCCAGTATTGGGCGACTTTGTCCTACCGGGGATGGCGTTGATTCTCGCGGTGGTGTACTTGGCGCTGCTAAAAGTGGCGGCAAGCAATGAGCCGCTACCAGAAGAAGATCCAGATGCTCCGCTAGAACAGCTACCAAATACGCGCGCAGTCTTGTTGTCTGGCTTGCACTACCTGCTGCCTGTGGTGGTTTTGGTGTGGTGTTTGATGATTGAGCGTTTGTCTCCGGGGTTGTCTGCTTTTTGGGGCAGCGTGATTCTGGTGGTGATCGTTCTGACTCAACGTCCTCTGCTGACTTGGATGCGTAAAGACGGCAAACACGATTACGGTAACTTTAAAGACGGTTGTATTGATTTGCGTGAAGGCTTGATTGCTGGCGCGCGTAACATGATCGGCATTGGTATCGCGACCGCGACCGCAGGCGTAATTGTTGGTGCGGTATCGCAAACGGGTGTTGGCTTAGTATTGGCTGATTTGGTTGAGATGTTGTCGATGGGCAACTTGCTATTAATGCTGATGCTTACCGCCGTATTGAGCTTGATTCTAGGTATGGGCTTACCAACGACGGCGAACTACATCGTGGTATCGAGCTTGCTAGCACCTGTTATCGTCACGCTGGGTCAACAACACGGTTTGATTGTGCCGTTAATTGCGGTGCACTTGTTTGTGTTTTACTTCGGTATCATGGCGGATGTAACGCCGCCAGTGGGTCTGGCTTCGTTTGCGGCTGCGGCGGTGTCGAAAGGCGATCCAATCAAGACGGGCTTAACCGCGTTTTACTACAGTCTAAGAACCGCAGCTTTACCGTTCCTATTTATCTTCAATACGGATTTGTTGTTGATTGATGTCGATTGGGCGCACGGCATTGCCATCTTTGTTATCTCTACTATCGCGATGTTGATATTCGCAGCGGCGACGCAAGGTTGGTTCCTGACTCGTAACCGTTGGTACGAAGGCGTTTTGCTTTTGCTAGTGGCCTTTACTCTGTTCCGTCCAGGGTTCTGGATCGACATGGTGGTGGACCCGTACCAATCGAGCAATCCTGCCCAGTTGGCACAAACGCTTGAGCCGCTAGAAGAGGGCAGTGTGCTTAGAATGCGCATCAGCGGTGAAGATGCGGTCGGTAAGATGCGTGAATTCTCGGTGTTGTTGTCGGTTCCTGAAGGGGAAACCGGACAAGATAAGCTGGACGCATTGGGTATCGCTACTTATCAGCAAGGTGAACAAACCCTGATTGATATCGTCAGCTTTGCTAGCCCAGCAGAGGCAGCAGGGTTGCAGTTCGATCAACAAATTGTCGATGTGCGTGTGCCTGTTGAGCGTTATCGCAAAGAGTGGATGTGGATTCCGGCAATGTTGCTGTTTGGTGTTGTGATTTGGCTACAACGCCGAAGAGTAACTGCGCAGCTTGCTGCAGCACATTGATAATTAAAGATAAATAACCATAAAGCCCCGTTAGAGTTAAGATCAACGGGGCTTTTTTCTGTCTGGAATATTCGCCAATGTGATTGTCTAAGTCGCGGAATGATTAGCGTCTTCTATACTTTATGCACGATTAGAGTGTGAATATCTTTGCGCATCATTTGAACAAATTATCAACGCTCAAAATCGGATCTTAACCTTTCAGATCATCTTGTTGTTCGAAAGCGGAAAAATCCTACACTGATCACATAATTGAACACTTGGACAATATAAATGAGCGACGATATCGCGAAGAAATCCTCTTCGAAATCCAAACTGACCAAAATCCTTTTCCTTCTCGTTTGTGCTATCGGCTTCGGTGCGATGTACTGGTCTTGGCAATATTCTGATGGTCACCCAAGTACCGAAGATGCATACGTAAGAGCAAAAATCCTGTCTGTCGCTCCTCAGGTTCAAGGCCAAGTCATCTCAGTAGAAGCCAAAGACTTCCAAGTGGTGAACAAAGGCGATCTGCTATTAAAGATTGATTCTCGTCCTTATCTGCTCGCGGTCAAACAAGCGAAAGCGGCTTACCAATTGGCGGTTCAACAGCATGATGTGGCCGATAAACAGGTCACAGAAGCGGTCGCTGGTTTAGATGCAGCACGCTCGAACCTGACCGAAGCGCAGTTGGAGTACAAACGTACTAACTCGCTAGTGAAGCGCAAATTAGCGTCTGACCAAGATTTGGATACTGCGAAGAACAAACTCGCGAACGCTCAAGCAAGCTTAGAACAAGCACGTGCAACGGTTGAAAAAGCAATCGCAAACCGCGGTGAAGAAGGCGCAGAAGCTGCGGTTGTTCAACAAGCGGCAGCACAACTTGCACAGGCTGAGTTGAACCTTAGCTACACCGACATCACTTCTCCTGTCGATGGCATCGCGGGTGAAATCAACACACATACTGGTTCTGTTGTCGGTATTGGCCAAACTCTGTTCCCTGTGATTGTAAAAGACAGCTACTGGGTACGCGCAAACTTTAAAGAAACTGACCTAACGCACATCAAAGCAGGCATGCATGCTGAAGTCGTGATCGACATGTACCCAGATGTGGTTTGGGATGCGAAAGTGGAAGAGTTGTCGCCAGCAAGTGGTACCTCTTTCTCTTTGATGCCACCAGAAAACGCAACCGGTAACTGGGTGAAAATCAAACAACGTTTCCCTGTGCGTTTGACGCTTGAAGTACCTGAAGGTGCGCCACAATTACGTGTGGGTGCAAGTTCTGAAGTGACTGTTGATCTGAAAAGTAACGCACAATGAGTAACGAGATTACGGCCGACAAACGGGGAATAGCCACCGTCGCCGTGATGCTTTCGGCCATCATGGTGCTGATAGATATGACCGTTGCTAACGTGTCGCTTTCACACATGATGGGCGCGTTGGGCGCAACGGCAGACCAAATCACTTGGGTGCTAACTGGCTACAGCATGGCTGAGGCGATCTTTATTCCGATGACCAGTTTCTGGGTGTCGCGATTTGGTGAGCGCAAAGTCATGCTGGTGGCGGTCATCGGCTTTGTGATTGCCAGTGCTTTCTGTGGGCAAGCGGGTTCACTCGAAGAGATGGTGGTGTTCCGTATTATTCAAGGTGCGTTTGGTGCTTCGGTTATTCCACTGGCGCAATCGACATTGGTTCAGATTTACCCTTCCGAGCAAAAAGGCAAGGCGATGGCGATCTTCTCCATCGGTATCTTGCTTGGTCCGATTTTAGGCCCAGTAGTGGGCGGTGTGATTACTGACAACATCAACTGGCGTTGGATCTTCTACGTCAACTTGCCATTTGGCTTGGTGTGTACTGCGCTGATTTATCGCTACATCCACATCAGCAACAAATCCAAACCGAACTTCGACTGGTGGATCATTGGTTATATGGCGCTCGGGGTCGGTGCGTTGCAGTTCGTGCTCGACAAAGGTAACGACGAAGACTGGTTCAACTCTCGCATGATCCAAACCGCAGTGCTGCTGGCGATCATGGGTTTGATCATGTGGATCTACCGCAGTTGGAAGACCAAGAGCCCCATCGCGCCTCTGTGGCTCCTCAAGGACAAAAACCTCATGGTCTCGTCCTTAATGATGGCGGTGGTGTCGATGGCCATGTTCGGCCTGACCACTCAACAACCGATGCTGCTCGAAAGCTTATTGAACTACCCAGTGTCCACCACAGGCATGTTAATGGCCCCACGGGGTTTGGCATCTGCCTGTATGCTGATATTGGTGATTGTGATTAACCCGCAATTCGACCCAAGGTTGAAGATTGTCTTTGGCCTAACCTGTATCGGTATTGGTAGTTACCTCATGACCTTGTACTCCATGGAAATCGATACTTTCTGGATCGTGATGCCAAGTATGATTCAAGGTATGGGCTTAGGTTTGACCTTCTCGACCTTATCGACACTGGCGTACATGACATTGCCAAAAGAGCAGTCGGTGGCAGGGGCGAGTATTTTTAACCTGTTCCGCACCATTGGTAGTTCGTTTGGTATCTCGATTGCGACTACATACCAATACCGCGACAGCCAACAGCAATGGTACGCTTTGGGAGAAGGCTTTAACCCTTATAACCCAGTGCTGCATGACTGGGCTGCGAAGCAGGGATTATCGATTACTGATCCTGCGGCACTGGAGCAATATCAGAACATGCTCCATCAGCAATCGCAAATGGTGGCCTTTGTGCACACCTTCCAATTGGTCGGGGTGATGTTCGTTATCATGATGCCGATGCTGATATTTATCCGCTCAAGGTAAACCTCTAAAGCCAAACAAAAGCGCCCTTAACTCAGCCAGTTAAGGGCGCTTTTTTATGTCTGACTTTTCTATCGGTTTTCGAGCAATTAACCGAAGGTCACTTCACTGAAATGCGGATTGTCTTTGAGTGCTCTCATCGCAATCAATTGTTCGGTTGGGAACGAAATGTGCTCACCATCGATATCCAAAAATAAGCACTCTTGTCGTTCAATATCGTAGCCTGTATCAAATGCGCTGCCTTGATGTTTCTCACCGTTTTTGAGGGTGATTTCCACGGTCAGATTAAACATACAGGCGATTTCAATAAAATCGTATTGGCTGCAGGTCACCATAACTTTTTCTCCTTCTCTCTTCCTTATCAAGACCGATAAAGGACAGAAATACTTCTCTGAAACCTAATCTTCATCTTACGCCCTATTTTGGTCATGAAAAAGACATACAAGCAGGCTTAACTAAAACCATAGTTTAGTGAACAAGACGTAGATAGGACATGTCTGAAACGACACTTAAAAACACGTACTTGGCTCGTGAGCGCGCAACGCAATCACTGATTACTCCTCACACTTACTGCGCGCAGTTGGCGCATCGCATTAACCACTCACCTCAATTTGAACATGGACGCGTCAAAGACAAGATGCCAAATGTGCCAAGCCCTCAGTCTTTTTGGCAAGTGTGTTGGGCCTACATGGGCGGACGTTCGCCGCTCAGTCCCGATAATCAGTTGCCTTATGCATCGATAGAGCCGACGCGGTTTAAACAGCGACAACAAGCGATGCGAGTCACTTGGCTCGGGCATTCCACTCTGATGATTGAGACAGATGGCGTGCGCATTCTGACTGACCCTGTATTCGACTATGCGTCGCCGTTGATTGCTAAGGCATGGTTTGAGCGCAATATCCCCAATACAGCCGTACGTGATAACTTGCCGATTCCGGATGTCATCGTGATCTCTCATGATCATTACGATCACCTCGAAGCCTCGACCATACGTTACTATTCTGATAAATCCGTAACATTTTACGTGCCACTCGGTGTCGGTAAGATATGATTCGTTGGGGCGTTAGACCTGATAACGTGGTGGAATTTGATTGGTGGGAGAGCGTTCATTACGCCAACGTCGAGCTGATTTGCACGCCAGCCAATCACAACTCAGGGCGTACTTATCTGGATAAGAATTCGACCTTATGGGCTTCTTGGGTAGTAAAAGGTCAGCAAGAGACCCTCTATTTCAGCGGCGACAGTGCGTACGATAGTCACTTTGCACAAATCGCCCAGCGTTGCGGTCCGATTGATATCGCCTGTTTGGAAGTCGCGGCAGATGTGAAAGGCAACCAAGGTTATCCGGTTGAGAACTGGGGACACATGCAAGCGCATCACACCGTACGCGCATTCAAAGATCTGCAAGCGAAGAAGTTGCTACCTGTACACTGGGCAACGTATGAGTTGTTTACGCACAAATGGGATGAACCCATTGAGGACTTGGTTGAACATTGTCAAGCCGATCACATTGAACTTATTACTCCGATGGCGGGAGAGAGTATTTACGTGGCAAAAGAATATAAAAATAAATGTTGGTGGCAGGCCAATAAATTATGTGAGCAAGCTAGAAAAATACGGGTATAATATGACGGCGCTTCAATAATACCTCGGTTAATTTAACTAACTTTCTTGCTCCTTATAACAAGCTTTTTACTGGTCACTAACTCGATGAAATACCAGCCACTCGCGAATATTCTGTGATCTCAAGCGAGACTAAATTTTTAAGTACAGTTTTTTGATACTTCCCACCTAAGAAATTAATCTCTCGATAGAAAACTTTTACTAAAAATCTAAGTGAACTTAATTTTACGCATCAAAACAATTATACTCGTCGCCATACTGATAAGGCTTAAAATAACTGGTCAAAGTGTGAACGTAATGAGTAAAACTTGATCAGTTAACAACAAGTAAAAGTCTCATCATTGAAATCGATTTAATTGATAAAGAGTGCTGGGAATAATTGGAACCAGCATCACAAGAGTAGGATTCTCTTGAATATATCATCAGGGATGCTGAAGAAATTAAAACAGGCATTGTTAGATGAATAATTCTGCAACGTATTTACTTGCTGCTTTACGAGAAAAAATTAAAGAGAAAGGGATTTGTTATTCCGATCTCTCTGCTGGAATGGGGATTCCTCTATCAACCATTAAGAGACAGTTACACAATACGTCTTTAGGGTTGGACAAAATACTCTCGTATGCCACTCATTTAGATACTGACTTAGTCGAATTGTCCATGCGTGGTAAACAGCTGCAACAAGAAAACGAGCAATTTATCACCGACATTAACAGTGAAATATTTCACCAGTATCCGTATCTGTTTGATTTCTTGTATTTATTACGTCGGAAGGAATGGTCTCCACAAGATATTGCGAGCAAATACCAATTGACCCATACCTCGATCACCCTTTATTTCCGGGCATTGGAAATGATGGATTACATCGAGCTAAAAGGTGATGACCAATACCGCTTTAAAGACCAAGGTCGCTTTATTTTCGAAGAAGGTTCTAAGCTCGATACTTTGTTTGCCAAGCGCTTTCGAGATGAAGTGTTTAGCCATGATGTGCGACCACCGATTTGCATGGGACGCATTGCTATCACTGAAGAGCAGGAAGAGAAACTGGCGAATGAGGTGTACAACAAACTGATAGAGTTTGATGTGCAAAACAAGAGCGGAGAAGGCAGTAAGCGACTGAGAAACGTCTTGATGACTTACACACCGGGCAATCAGATATTTCTTTCGGATACGATTCCGAATATTGACGGTGAATTATTAAAAGCCATCTCGATGGCGAATGAAAAATAGTGACTATTTAATCAAAAAATAAAGAATTTATATTAAGTGGGTGTGTTTGATAATGAATACATCAAAGACCCACTATTATCCAAAATTAATGACCTGTTATTTAAATAGGTCAAACGAAGAAGAGACAAATTAACCGATCTCTTCTCACATCCAAAAGTGAAATAAATAAGGCTGAGTCTTCATCATCGAAAATCGGCAGGGCACGTCTCGACCTTTTTTCTCCTGATCAGGACCAAAAGCCAATAAATGAGGGATATAACATGCACTTTAAGACTTCTTTATGTGCTATTGCTGTCGGGGTTGCTCTAACACTTAGTGGATGCAACAGTAGTGATAATGACTCGAATGTGGATGCGCCACTGAAAGCGGCTGAATTCCATAACACCATCGATCGTGCGGGTGTGCCAGTGGCACTGCGTGATCTTCATGGTGGTCACCTTCGCTACATTCCTATGTTCGATAACGGCTCGTGGCATGGTCACACACTAGACACTAAAGGTGGTGAAATCACCTTAGGTGGTACAGCGTTACTAACAGAAGAATACGTGTCATTCATGGCTGCACGTTTTGACCGTTTGGCACTAACGGTTGATGGTCAACCTATGCCACTCAAATTGACAGAAGCTTACTCACAACCTGGCGCATTGATTCAAAAATACACGGGCGATAACGGCATCGAAGCGGAGCTCGAAATGCGCTTTGTGACAGACCGTACTTCTCTTGTTAAAACCACCATCAAGAACCCGAACAAGCTGGCTATTCAAGGCGAATGGGACGGCGAGTTGATGCAAGATTACCGCGCTGACGATGGTGAACTATACAAAAACAGCGACAGCACAGTGCGCAGTGTTGAAGATGCATACCCTACTTACTCACGTGAAATCGCCGCGACAGAAAACGGCGTAGAAGTGTCTTTTGGTGCGGTTCGTGACTCTTGGTCGTTATTAACTTCGGGCGATTCTAAGTTTGAAGTGACGCGTTCTATCAAACCAGAAACGTCTACCATCGATGATGACAAGAAAGGCTTCGTCCAAACGGCAGAGCTAGGTGATGGCGAAGAAATCACGCTCTACACGGCGTACACGCACGTTCAAAACACTGAAGAACAAACGTCTGAATTTGCAAAATTGGATGACGTGATGGCCGATCCGAAAGGTTATATGCACGATTCAGCAATGCGTTGGGAAGAGTATCTAGCAAACGGCCTTACGAACGATGCTGCTTCAAAAGAGCATGAATTCATTGCAGTAAAAGCGATGGAAACACTAAACGCAAACTGGCGTGGTGCAGCGGGTGCGATTGATCATGATACTGTTACGCCTTCGGTTACGGCGCCTTACTTCTCGGGCAACATGACATGGCCGTGGGATACGTGGAAACAAGCTTATGCGATGTCTCACTTCAACCCAGATGTGGCGATGGAAAACATTCGTACTGTATTCCAATACCAAGTGCAGTCTGACGATCCTGTTCGCCCTTGGGACGAAGGTTACTTGCTTGATGTAGTTACCTACAACTTGCCGGCAGAACGTTGGGAAGGCATGTCTGCGGAATACAAAAAAGAGTTCCCTCAAGCGACGGATGGTCTGAACTGGAATGAGCGTAATACCAAGCCATCACTTGCTGCTTGGGCGGTATGGGAAGTGTATACCGCACTGAAAGATGAGCATAACCGTCCAGAAGAAGCGCAAAAATGGTTAGAAGAAATGTATCCGAAGCTGGTTGCGTTCCACGACTGGTGGTTACGTGCTCGTGATACAAATAAGAACGGTATCCCAGAATACGGTGCAGCGAAAGATCCAATCCACACGGTTTTCGAAGGTGACGTGAATGACGGTTCTTGGGGACCAGATGCGTCTGTCGATGACATGAAGTTCCAATACAAAGACGAAGCGAATGGCGACAAGTGGATCAAAGAAACGGGCATCGAGAAATACAACCAGTTGCTAACGTCCGGTGATTACACTGCGATGAGCATCCCTGCAAAAGTAGCAGCGGGTTGGGAATCTGGTCGTGATAACGCGGGTGTATTTGGCTTTATCGACACCATCGACAACCTACAAGGTATGTCTGAACTGCCGACACAAGATGAAGCTAAAGTGATTGACCAAATGGGGCGATACGCTCATAACACCAACGGCTTCGACAACACCTACGATATGATGATGAGTGAAGACGGTTCTGTCGTGACTTACCGTAATGATTCGGTTGAGAACATGGACAAGCTGGCTCAAGCGAAGAAAGACTGGGAAGTGAAGTTCAACGAGAACACCGACGACTCAAACAACCTGTCTGGTTACTCACTCATGCAAGAGTCGGTAGACCAAGCGTCGTACTGGTATTCAGACAACCTGTACCTATCGCAAATTGCCGATGTATTGGGTAAAGCTGACAAAGCGGCAGAGTTCGCAGCGAAAGCCGCTGATACCAAAGAGTACATCAACCGTTGTATGTACGACGACACAACTGGCTTCTATTACGATATTGAAGTGGTACCAAATGGCCTTAGCAATCAGTGTGCAGGTCCAATGTTGGTGAAGCGCGGTATGGGTCCGGAAGGTTGGTCTCCACTATTTAACAACGCAGCAACGCAAGAACACGCAGATAAAGTGGTGAAAAACATGCTTGATACCAGCAAGTTTAACTCACCGAAGATCCCACTTGGCACGGCGTCGATGGACAACCCTGCTTACGGACCAGACATTTACTGGCGTGGCCGTGTATGGCTGGATCAGTTCTACTTCGGCGTTCGTGGCATGGACAACTACGGTTACGGTGTAGAAGCGCGTCAAATGGTTGATAAGCTGTTCCAAAATGCACAAGGTCTAACGGAAACAACGCCAATTCAGGAAAACTACAACCCTGAAACTGGGGCGGTACAGGGCGCAAACAACTTCTCTTGGAGTGCTGCGCACCTATACATGCTGTACAACGGCTTTGTGGGCAAGTAACACCTGTTGGTGAGTCACTAACACGGTCAAATATTAAGCGTTGCAGATGACCCCCCTAGCATCTGCAATCGCTTAATCTTCTTCAAATTAGGCTCAATAATATCAAGCCGGGTAGTGAAAACTGTCCGGTTTTTATAGAGTTATCACACTACTTTTCTGTAATTTCCTAAAATTGGTATGCAGGGCAAAATGCGCGACAACGCTGATTTTCCTTATAAAACAATCATTAATAACACCGCATTTCGTTCTGTCTATTTTCAATACATAACATTTATAAAATGATCATTTAACTGTTTTGTAACAAAATATATGCTTCATAAATCAATGAGGTCGTTAAATATTCATACGAAAGCATTAAGAGTTGTCCTAACCTCGCCGCTGGCCAGCCGCTCCGAGCCGAAATCAATCCCAAACTCTACTCTTCCGCTTGAAGCCACCTCATTCCAAGGAGCGTATTGATAAATACCTCACTTTCTTAGTAGTCAGCATGACGTGTTGCGATGCAGCACCATCAAGGAAGGTGACATGAACTGTTTACAGACCAGCCTTTATAACTTGCTAGAAGACAATAACTTTGTACCCTCTAAAGAGTACAAAGCCTCTATTGCAAGCTACCTACATTCCGATTCCTCACTTACACCTCAAGCGATGGGTGAGCTCACAGGAGAAATATTCCAGAGCAAACAAACTATGGCGTATTACTTGCTGCACAATGCTATCAACGAAGAAGAGGGCGCAGAGCGACTCAAAATGATTGCCAATCGTTATGCGCAAGGGGAAATGAAGCAGCAAATCATGCATCACTGCCAAAACGACAGAAACCACTCAGCGATGTACGCCAGTTTGATCCCATTAACGGGTTACCAAACCGAAGTATATCAAGAAGAAAAGTCGAGTGATTTCAGCAATGTGAGCAACTTTTACGACGATATTAAAATCCACCTTTTCCGAGCTCACTCTGTCGAACTTCGTTCTTGGTGTTTATTGGTTTCTCAACTGAGTTTTATCGACCAATCGGATATCCCGTATCTGAAAGAGATGCGACCGACCATTCAGCAGATTTTAGATGATGAGGTGAGGCAGGTTTCCTACACGGCGCAACACGTCAGCCAGTGGTTGGAAGAAGATCCGTCACTGTGCCAAGCCTTCACGCAATGCATGAGTCACACCTATCGTGAAACTTGGGACTACCTTGCCTCTATGGCGGAATTCATGCGAGACAGTGCGCCTTATTTTATGGTCTAGGCACAGAACACTTGAGTTTAAAGGCTTGGCCGAGAGGCTCAACGTTGTTTGTATTGCGTTGGGCAATAGCCTCTGTTTACGTCTGGTGAGCGCAGTTTTAAGTGCTTGGTGTTGCGTCCAGATACACGTTGTCGCCAAAGCTTGAAACTGCGGGGTTTGAGGTGGCGACGCATCAGGCTGATAACACCATTTTCGCTCAAGCCGAATTGATGCTCAATCGCTTCAAACGGGGTTCGGTCTTCCCATGCCATTTCTATGATTCTGGATAGTGTGTCGTCGTTGGGGGTCATGGTGTGTTCCTAATCAGGGTTGCCTATTTAAGCTTAGGAACACACATACGTAATCAACGGCGAAACGGTTTAATAGAAAGCCGCATTTAACCGATAAAATGAGGAAATAAAGTTAGGAATAGCAACAAGTTATTCCTGTGGTTTAAGCTCGACCACATTGCCTTCTGGATCTTCTAAATACACAGAGCGACCAAAGCCCTGTGCGCCATATCGTTCGGCAAACTCTTCAACGTGGACATTATGTTGGTGAAGATATTTAAGCAACTCAGACTCTTCAAAAGGTGCAATTTGCAGGCAGAAATGGTCGAGGTTGCGGCCATCTTGGCTTGGCGATTTGCCGCCTAACTTTCCGAGTTCACTTTCAACCGTCACCAAATCAATGATGGCTGCGCCAGCACGTAACTGCGTCAGCCCTAAGTCTGGCAACTCCCGCTCGATAGGACATCCCAATAGATCTCGATAGAAACGGAGCATCGCATCGAGATTATCTGTTCTCAATACCACGTGATCGAGGGCTTTGATTTCAATGGGGTTGCGTTGGTTTGCCATGACGTGTTCCTTTTTCGAGCATTGAGAAAAGTATACGCACTAAACCAGCAAGCTGATCGCCAGAGCCAGCATGACAAAGCCAATAATGAACTCAAGAACCTGCCAAGAGCGAGCATGCTTAAAGATGGGGATCAATAACTTAGCGCCATAGCCAAGGCTGAAAAAGAACACGAAGGAAGCTGATACCGCACCCACTGCAAACTGCCATTTGTGTGGTTCATACTGGGTAGAAATCGATCCTAAAAGTACAACGGTATCAAGGTAAACATGCGGGTTTAACCAAGTGAATGCCAAGCAGATCAGAGCCGTTTGCCATGCGCTTTTGGAGGCATCACCTTCAGGATTCATCACGTGTTTTTGCGTCAATGCCGAGCGTAAACTGCTGAGACCATACCAAGTTAGGAACGCAGCACCAGCGTAACGCGCGATGGTTTCAATCAAGGGAAATTGCTTCACCAAGTAGCCAAAGCCCGCCACTCCAAGGGAAATCAAAATTGCATCGGACAGTGCACAAATAAAGCACACCAGAAAGACATGATGCTGTTTGATGCCTTGTTTCAGCACAAAGGCGTTTTGCGCTCCGATAGCAAGAATCAGTGATATGCCAAGCGTAAAGCCAGCAAGGTAGGTGGTCATTCTCTCTTCCTTGAACGTCGACCAAATAAGGCTTCAAACCATAACCTTGTCATTGGTTTGGAGCAAGTGGCAAGTAATGACGTGATCGAGAAACATGAAACGCTACTCCAAAGAGTAACGTTTCGGTTTTTTCTTCAAGGATTAATCGCAGAGCTTACTCGACTGGGGCGATCTCTGGCATTTGATATTCACCACTTTGAATCGCTTCGTCCGCACCGTAGAAGCGCATGATGGCGTAAAACGGTTTCTCTGGTACTGGTAAGTAATTCGGGTTATCCGCATTGGTTTTCGTGTCAGAGCTCATGTGAATGGTGTAGTAACCATCCGCATCTGGCTTCATGCTGCGATCCCCACGGCTGTGTCGGTTTAAGGCGTTTTTAGCCATCAAACGGTTATCACTACCGTAAATGGTTACCGACCAAAACTCACTGACATTTGGGGCTTTAAAGCGCATCACGTAGTCATGCTTCGAGCCATCCAGCTTTTCCCCTTTGGTATCAAAGTCCGTCTTGCGGTAAGACGCTTCAATAGGTGGTAAGCCCCATTGGCCAAGGTAAGTGCCCTCAGCAAAGACTTCGCGAGGGGTATCGCCAAGGGTATCGCGTGTGCCTAGTATCTGACGGGCATCCGTGACTTTCGGTGCCAGCTCGATAATACGCTGCATGCCTTGTTTTTCTGCTGCTTTGGCAAGCTTCAATTGCTCTGGTGTGAAGTCGGTTTTGCAAGCTTCGACACCGATAGGTTGGTATTTTTCTAACCACTGCTTATCAGCATCACCCATTGTGCCATCGCAAAGGACGAAGTTAACGCGCTCCAGCCAAGTCGAATGTTTTGGATCTGGGTAGGTGCGCTGCACGGGTTTCGGTCCGTTTTGACCGAGGTATTCCGACAAGGTGCGGATAGTCCATTGATCCATGTAATCGAGTGCGATTTTTGTGTCTTCGCCACCCAGCGCCATGATGCGTCCCATCAGCTTAACTAGGTTACTGTCGACGCGAATCACCTCATCTACGGAATCCGGAACCTCACCTTGCCAATTGTTGGCGGCAAACATGAATTGGCCACCTTCTGTGCCACGCGTTCGTGAGCTGAATGCCGCGTTGGTGTAGTGACCCATGTCCATGGTGTGCAGTATCCAGTAGCGTCCTTCATCCATATCTGGAACGCTGACGATAACGGGTTCAGCAGCAACGTCTAGCCACCCCATCAAGTGGAGTGTGTCGTTGTTGATGGTCGGGTGCGCGGTATAGGTGTCATCGGCTAAGCCGCGAATATTTTGAAAGCGATTGAGTGGGTAATCATTTTCTACTGCAGTGTGGTAGAAGAATTTGTACGCCTCATCAATCGAGTATCCATAAATGTAGGCATCTTTCGCAAGTTCGCTATTGGCCGTATCTGCAAAGGCAGGTTGAGCGCCAAGTGCAGACAAACCCAACAAGGTGACAAGAAGTTTCTTTTTCATAGCTGACATCATCCAAATAGTGTGTGGTGAATGCACTCACTATAAATTTTGTCCGCGCTATGACAGAAATGAATTGGTGGTATTTAGCTCATACCATTATTGTTATAGAGTCAGTCAAAACGCAGAAAAGGTGCTGAGCGTGATTGGATTTGATTACAACTTGTTGAAGGTATTGTCGGTCATTCTCGAAACGCAAAATACCACCGTCGCGGCAGAGCGGCTCTGTACTAGCCAACCCGCCGTGAGCCGAAACTTAAGAAAGATTCGTGAGCTCTTCAACGATGATATTTTGGTGAGAAAGGGGGCGGTGATGGAGCTAACTCCAAAAGCGGAAGAGCTCAAAACTCAGCTTTCTGGCCTCATCCATGACATTGAAGCGTTGGTCAATACAGAAGAGCGCTTCGACCCAAGTACCGATAAAGCCAACCTGCGCATAGCGATAAATGCCTCTATCGCTCAATGGTTTTCTGCTCCTTTGACTCAGTTTCTTGCCAAGGAAGCCCCATTGATGAACTTGGTGATTGAGGATTGGACAGAAGCAACGCCCGAGAAAATTGATGCAGGAGAGATTGCCTTTGGCATTAACTATTTCCCAATGGATTTACCTAAATTCCTAGTGCAGAAGAAGGGCGGCAAAGACCATTTCGCTCTGGCTGGCCGCATTGGGCATCCATTGGAGGGAGAGCGGGTTCAACTGGACGATCTCAAGGCGGCGTCGTTTGCTGTACACATCATTCCCCATTGGAATGAAAAAGAAGTGCACATCTCTCGTTTACTGCAGCCCTTGTCCGTAGTGCCTAGGATTCAACTTAGAACGAGCCATATCAATACTATTCTTAACCTCGTATCTGAAAGTGACATCCTTTTCCCATGCTCCAAATACCTTATTGAGCAATTGGACGCGCGGTTTGTTGGTCTCGATTTTGCGCAGGAGTTACCAATATTAGAAGGCAATTTTGGCTATGTTTACAGCACCAAAAGAAGAAATGAACCAATGACACAATGGCTGAATCAATCCATTGAATCTTTGATGGCTGAGTTGGGCATCCGAGCCTGATTCCGCATTGACGTCGTAATTGTGAGAGTAGACCTCAATTTAAACCGTAGTTTCACAATAAGCTGGCGTTCCCCATTACAATATGCCCATCCATATGAAAAAGGAAAAAACGATGAAAGCAGTTTGGTTGGCCGCAGGTGCATTGGCACTGAGCGGATGTTCGACAATGAACTCAGCAAATGATGTATCTCGCCCATCGGCAGAGATGTTCCCAGAGATGGAGAACATGACGAAGCACGTTTTCTATGTAGACCCAGCAAGCAACGAAGCAGATAAGCGCGTTGAGCTTGTGGTAGGCAAAATGATGGAAACAGACTGTAACCGCGTTTCTCTGGGCGGCAGTGTGAGCGCGCACTCGCTAGAAGGTTGGGGTTACACTTACTACCAAGTTGACGCTTCTCCAGCAGGTGGCATCTCTACACTAATGGCTTGTCCTGAAGACATGGAGAAGGTAGAGACTTTCGTTCAAATGCCAACACGCGACCTTTACCGTTACAACAGCAAGCTACCTGTTGTGGTTTACGCGCCAGCGGATTTGGACGTGAACATTCGCGTTTGGGCACCTGAAGAATGATTGCTAAGCAGGCAAAAATCGCACTGACATTAGTTGGTTTGCTTGCGCTTGGTGGCTGTGCCTCTACCGCGCCAGAGTATCAATACCAGTGTGATGATGGCCATCAGTTCGCTGCTAGCTTTGATCAGGAAAAAGCGCTGATCACTGTTGATGACGGGAGAGAGATTGAACTCAAACAAGTTCGCTCTGCCTCTGGCGCAAAATATATGTCTGATGACCAAATGTTAGTTCTGCACACCAAAGGTGACGAAGCGATTTTAATCGTCAACGAGATATCCCAAAGTGCATGTCGCGTGACGAAATAATCTTTAAATTCAAAAGGCTTGGTTGATACAAAGCCTTTTTGTTTTCACGCTTTGTATGGTGGTCATATGTTTTCTGTGGCAATACGGTTGCAGCTTCCCTTTCTGGGTCAATCCACATCGAACAAATCCGCCTCTAGCACCCTCTTTTCTTCTTCGTAAAAGCTACTTCGAAAGTTTAGGTCAAGTTACCTTGTCGTAAGTTTAGGTGAGAGATTAGCCTGTTTTATAAAATCTTAATGTTCAATGTGTTACTAAGTAAACTCATTGAACAACTATTTGTGTCCTTTATCATTTAAAGGTTATGTAATTAATCGGGTTTATTTTTGTTTTTGTCCAACCTTCGAAAACCTTTCCAATATCTGGCTTTCTATATTTGTTGTCTTAGTTTCTAAAATTCTCTGTTTAGTATTCATTTTGTTTATTCAAGGTGCTGATAATTATTAAGTTTATCTTTTATTTGGCATTTTTGGACTATGGCGTATTTCTTACAAAATTAAAATCCTTAAGCCAATGGTCGTAAGTGCGGAGTTGATATACATTCTCGTTTGGGAACATTCCCGCTATAAATATAAAAATGGAGAAATTATAATGAAAAACGTTCTTGGCTTCGTGACCCTTCTTGCTGCTTCTTTTGTTCACGCTGAAGACGCGATTAGTTTCCCAACCGAGCAAGCTGCTGGAGGAAATGACGCGATTGTCTTTCCTACTGTGCAGAATCCCATTGTGTTGGTTGGTGGGTACGAAGTAGAAAATGGTGTTTTGCGTTCTCGCACTTACGACTGTGGGATTAATATCAGTGACTTAAACCTCTCAGCCCAGCTTGTGTGGGAAGGTGCGACACCTAAAGTGATGATTGTGGGTGACGATCTGATTATGTGTCGTTCACTGGCGAATAGTCCATTTGAGCTCGACATCAGTGCAGTGTTGAATCAACTTCCGAACCACGATCTATATCGATTAGAGATCGCGAATCATGTCAACTTTCATCGATAGTTCGAGGAGAGAACATGACTTTTTACTCTTCGAATAAAAGGGGGGAGAAGGCCTGTGCTTGCACGGGCTCTTCGCGTCCCAAAGTGGCGATTTTCGGTGCTGGAATTTCTGGCTTAACTGTGGCTCATAACTGCATAAAACGAGGTTTTGAGGTTTCTGTTTACGACAAGGAGCTATACACCGGAGGAAAGTGTATCGGAACGGTAGATGAAGGGGGGAGGGTTCATGAACTTACTCATCGGCAGTTCTTCGCAAAAAACCACAACCTCATTAATTTTCTTAAAGAAATTCCTTCAGGGGCTGGCTCTTGTTTAGACTCGCTTTACCCTCAGAATATCGTGCAGTTTTCTTGGGCACAAAGTAGCAAAACCATACAGTTTCAGCGTGGTTATTTTACGCGTTTAGAAAAACTGTGGGATGACGCAAAGTCTGCCTATTCAATGCATTATGCTCAAGTTCCTCTAACGGATACGTTTTGGTTTAAGCAACGATTGCAGCAAACGTATTCTACAGAGGAATTACTCGGTGTTTCCGTTAGAGATTTCTTCTGCTACGACTCAAGGCCACACCTTGCCGCTTTCCTTCGTTCAGTCTTGCTAGGTTGGATTGGAGCGACTGATGATACGCCAGCATTGGCGATTTTGGATTTACTCAACAATAAAGAAGGCGAGTTGCATACTTTGGCACCAGACGCCTACAGCTTGGGAATGCGCAAACCCATTAGTGACGCGCTTATTAACCCGTTGACTCACCATCTCCAAAAGCAGGGTGTTCAGTTTCACTTAGGCTACAAAGCGAAGGCCATCTATCCCAACAAAGCACGGACCCGAGTGGATGGTGTGCGACTACACAATGACTGTACCGTTCTCGCCGATTATTATGTCTTTGCGCTTCCGGCCCATGTTACTCACTCTTTACTTTCAGAAACCAGTTCAGCATTAAGTTATGATTACGTCTTGAGCCACGGTTTTCAGTTTTATTTTTCTCGAATCCCTGCTGAACTCAAAAATAGAACGGTTGGCTTAGTCCTCGATTCTCCCTGGGGATTGAGCTATCACGTGACCATCAGAAACACATCTCGAGGTGAGGTGGCGTGCTTATCGGTAACCGCGACTAAGCTTGATGATGCACTTGGGCTTTTGTATCAAAAGCCAATGCTGTCTTGTACTGAAGAGCAAGTAAAAGATGAATTATTGTTTCAGCTTTTTGGGCAACTGGACCTACTCGAACATTCGGCTTACAAAGGATTTAGAGTTGGCCTTGGGGCAAAAATAGTCACACCTCAAGAGCTAGACACTTTGTACTCAGAGTACTTTCATGGTGATGTTTTTATCAATGAGCGTGGGCAGCCTCGACAGTGGGTTTTGCAACACGCCCTCACTCAACCTACCACTCAGAATACGCTCACAACAACAGTGAAAAACTTTTCTAACGTCTTTTTAAGCGGTGAGTATTTATCTGATCCCCGCCAAACTTGGCGAGTACCGGTTACGTTGGAGCGATGTATAGAAACCGCTAATTTATGCTCGGCGGATTTAGCCGAGTATGCAGACTCTGAACATGAGATGTGCCAATGAAGTCCCGAATTTATTCACCCTTGTCATCGGGGCTCTTTCTGTTGCTGTGTTTGGTGTACAGCAGTGGTTTTTATCTACTAGTGCAAAGTTCGATTTGGCTCGCGTTAGCATTGACAGTGCTGTTACCTGTGGTGTTCTGGCCGTTAACGCAACCGGTCGAAAATTCAGGAGAGATAAAGCGAATCCTCTGTTTGGAAACTGGTTTTAACGTGTTGTGTTTTTTAGCGGTGAGTAAATGGGTCAGCATCGAACATGTCGATAAGGGTTTGGCCGTATTTTTCGTTCTCCAGTCCGCGGGATTTTTATTGGTGCAGTTGAAAAAGCGGGCTTATTTGTCGATGTTTATTTCGATGGTACTGGCTGCGGCGATCGCCTACTGGGTACATTCAGGGATGCAAACCACACTGCAAGGAGAGGGGAGGATCGTCTTATTTGGAGAGCCTGTTCCTTGGCAATTAAAAGTGATTTACGGTTTGTGGCTGGCGCAATTACTGCTTGTCGAATATCGCTCTGTGTTGCCAAAACTGACGTTGGCTATCTGCCACATTGCGTCTTTTGTTATTGCAATTGGTGCTGAGGATTTCTTCCACGCCCGCATCGCGACAGCCAGTCACCTTCTTTTCCTCAGCCTGTGTTTCAACTTAAAGAGTTTAGATTGGGGCGGAAGTGAATTCGCAATATCGAATCGATTGAGCCGTTTCATTCAATTGCCAATCGTTAGAGAGCCATTTTCTGAGTTTTTACTTGGCGTTGTTGCTATCACTTATCTTGGGATTTTTCTGATGTAGTCTCTTGGGGTTATGTGTTTCTCACTAGCAACCCCCTCCAACTCCCCCTTGTATTGACATGGTTTGCTCAGCATTTTCATTTCTTGTCCAAGGGGGAGGGCTGTCCTTTGGTGCATTATCCTATTTCGTTCCAAGCTTTTGGTGTGATTTCGACGAGCCTAGGCTACATCAAGAATCTCGTTTTAACACGCTCCGACTTTGCTCTCGATGTATTTTGATCGCCGAAGCTGAGACCAAGGGGAGGTTAGGTGGGGTTGATTCATCAAAACTAACCAAAACAAAAAAGGGTTGGCACTAGGCCAACCCTTTCTGATTCTTAAGCATTCAATTATTCGTAATCAGACGCGTAAGTGTCTTCGTAAGAGTGTGAGTAGAACTCAAATAGGTTGCCAAACGGGTCTTCTAGGTAAACCATTTGTGCTTGCTTTAGCTCGTCTTCTGGGTGGTAGCGCATGATATCCATACGTACTTTACCGCCGAATTCTTCTACACGCTCGATTGCTGAAGCAAACTGCTCTTTTGGTAGTTGTAGACAGAAATGGAAGATACCTAGACGAGAAAAATCAACGTTATGACGCTCTTCACGGTCAACCATTTCGAACAGCTCAACACCGATGCCGTCAGATGTCACTAGGTGAGCGATGTTGAAGCCTTTGAAGCCCTCACCGAATACAGCGATACACATACGACCGATTGCTGATTCGCGCTCTTCGATAACTTTTGTGTTGTTCATTACGATGCGAAGACCAAGCGCTTTAGTGTAGAACTCTACTGCTTTGTCCATATCGCCAACCATGATGCCTACGTGATTCATTTTCATAATTCTGCTCCAAAAAACTGTGATGTTTAATTCGTGTTTCGTTTCGATGGAGGTGAGTATATGGAGAAATTTTGATTATATGAAATTATCAATAATTTTGAAGATAATAATTTTTTTATTATCATTATTTCTTAGGCATCACTCGTTTTATTTTCAGTTAGGCATAAGACTGACTGACGATGAGCTCTCTTAGCCATTTGTGGCTAGGGTCATTGTCGAGTTGCTTGTTCCAAAGTAGAAAGAACCCGCCAGGTTCCATTTTTATTGGGAGCGGTTTGATCACAATGTCTGATTTACCTTCGAACTCGCGGATGCTTTTGTAAGGATAAGTCAGTATCAAGTCGCTCTTCTCACACAGTTTCACCGCGCTGGAAATATCAGACATGTTGACGGCGTTGTCGATGCGCAGGCGTTGTATGTCGAGCACCTCATGTAATAGCCAGCTAGACACACCGCCAGTGATGACTTGGATATGGCGGTACTTCAGGAACGCGTCGAGATTCCATTCTTCCTCTAATGCTGGGTGCCCTTTTCTCAAGATACACGCCGAGGTGTCACGCATCAGTTCCGCGTAATTTAGAGTGTCAGGGATGGTATCGACATGGGTTTTAGAACGATCATCAAACTCAAAGATACCGACACCAAAATCGATCTCTCTTCTCTGTAATCGAGTAATGCTGCTGTTACTCCAATCTGCACTTTTGATGGTTATCTTTGGCGCAGTAGACAACGCTTGAGGTAGAAAGCGTGGGTAAATCGTGGAGTAGGCGGTTTCGATAAGGTCGATACTGAAAACGCGAGTCGAGCGTTCTGGGTCAAACTCTTCTGGTTCACGAAGCTGATCAATTTGCATCAGGATTTGTTGCAGCTTGCTTTCTAATGCCAGCGCTTTTGGGGTCGGCAATAAACCTTTGGATTCTCGCTCGAATAAGGGGTCATCAAACTCTTGGCGCAATTTAGTAAGCTGTTTACTGACGGCCGATTGAGATAAGAATAGTTTCTCTGCGGTTCTGCTCACGCTGCGTTCTTGCAGTAAGACGTACAGACAAATCAGCAGGTTCATATCATTTTTGATTAAGTGGGATAGATTTATCATGATATTCCTATCATTCAACTTACAAATTGAAGGGTATGAATAGAAACTATATCACTTAACTGAATTGAGCCAGAAATACTGAGTCGTTGCCCACTTAAACAATCAAACTGTTGAGGTATTGGCTAAGCTCTGCCCGAACCTCTAGTTCTGCTTCTGATAGGTATTTGGGTGTGTGTGCCTCAACCTCGGCAATGTTTTGTTCGCGAACTTGATGGGTGCCGCCGATGGCGTCAAATACGCTGCGCAGCAAGTTCATTGAGTGTGACATCAAAGCTTCGCTCTCTTGTTGTGAGAGTAAAGGCTCCGCGTCAAAACCAAGCGTGCAGAGAATGTCGTTAAAGTGCATCGCATAACCTGAGCCAGAGACATCAAATGTGGTGCTCTTGAGGCTATCGGGGCTTCTCTCCCACAGATACGGTGGATGCTTGAGTGTGCCAAAACCAATCGCGATGACACGGTCTGGATAGTGCAGTTCCAACCTTCTGTCCCAGATATCACCAGCTTTTCCTGCCTCAATCACTACTTCAATATTGCCCTCGGTCGACGTAAGTTCGCCTTCGACATAGAGATGAGTTTCAGCGCCTTGTGTGTACTCTAATTGCGACTCGTTAATACGTTCGGCACGGGCGTGTTTTAGTTCAATCTGTGAGTCTTCTATGCCGAATTTATGCAGGTAGCGAACTAGCCCAGCAATCGCATGGATGCCCATATCAAAGCCATAACCTCCGCCGCCGCTGTTGGCTAAGTTAAGTAGCTTTCTGGCGTTGAGTAACGCAATTCGGTTTTCAAAACGGAAGTCTTGGATTGCTTCATGACTGTCGATGGGGTTGTCGGCAGCAATCGCGATAATCTTGCGCGGGGCTGAGTCAGGTAGTGCGATAGATGAATCAGCAAAGAGCGTTTCCAACGAAGGAGAAACCAAAGCGGTGTCAATAAAGTAAAACTGTGCTCCGCGACGTTTAAGCTCAGGGATGACTTGGTTAAAGCCTTTGTCGATTTCAGCCAAGGAGAAGGACGGTTTCTCAACCACAAACAACAGGTTTTGAATGTCGAGTGCATTACTCAGTTGTTCAATAATGGAGAGGTGTGTACCAACCGGTGTTAGAACGAAGGCCGCAGCAACATCAGTGTGTGAGTGAGCCTGTAAAAACGCGTCAAAATCGGCGTAGCGAGCGGAGTAAGGGAATTGGAACTGCGATGCACAGGACTTGGGATGTTGAACTGCAGGGTCAATGGCGATGACATCAAAGCGAGAACTTAAGGTATGCAGAAGGTTCTCATACAAACCCACCACAGACGATTTAGCGTTCCCCAATCCGCCAAATACCAATACGACCTTGTTCATCACTTCCCCTTATCCCAATTACACTCACCAACAGGCTAGCAAAAATACGCTCAGGAATAATGGGATAAACCCGGAATTTTAAGTTCTGTATTCGGTGAGTCATACAAAAATGTATGGTCCGCCTCGTTATTGCAACTACAATT